>JAHDBS010000116.1:8144-9292 GCA_020630225.1 Anaerolineales bacterium
ACGCCGGGTGCCATGTCAGTTGTAATTTCAGCAGGTAAGGTGACCGCGCCCACTCTAGACTTTACAGTTACCGACTGGCCATCTTCAATTGCATATTGCGCTGCATCATCGGGATGAATAAGAGCGGTACAGCGATTTTTGCCTTTGACGCTGGTCGGTGTGTTGTGCATCCAGCTATTGTTGGTGCGTAAGTGACGCCGTCCAATGAGCAACAGTTCAGTAGGCGCGTCTGCTGGGCTTAGATTGGCTAAGGCCTCTGCATAGACGGCTGGGAACAGTTCAATGGCTTGGCTGTCTGTCAGCAAGCGCTCAGTGATGTTAGGCCGCAGTGGCCCCAGATCAATGCCGTGTTTGGCGGCTTTTAGGTCGGCCAAGGTCACACCTGTGCCGCTGGCGCTCAACATCATTTCTAGCTGTTGGTCCAAGGTTGGCATTGGTTGGGGCGTATGCGGTTCGCCCATGCGCTCGGCACGTTCCGCTAAAACCGCTTGGGTTAGGGCGGTAAACACTTCCCAGTCAAACTTTGCATTTGGATCTTTTTCTACAGTAGGCGGGCTGTACTTGGCGGTGTTATGCACCGCAAGGTTGTGAAACAGAAAGCCCATGTGGGTTGTTTCGACACCGGTTGCTGGCGGCAAAATGACATCGGCATGGCGTGTGGTTTCATTAATGTAAATATCCACAGAGACCATAAAGTCAACGGTTTCTAAGGCTTCATCAAGCTTGGCACCGTTGGGTACAGACAGTACAGGATTGCCGCAAATCGTCACCATCGACTTGATCTGGCCTTTGCCTTCGGTCAAGATTTCGTCGGCAATTGTCGCGGCTGGGAGTTCACCGAGCGCCTCGGGCATATTGGTTACGCGGCTGCGCCAACGGTCGTGCTGCACTGCTTTAGATTTACGATTATTGAAGACAATGGCCGGGCTAGTGAACATTGCACCACCGGGCGTGTCGAAATTGCCCGTCAGGATATTGAGCGCAACCACGGCCCACTGGCAAAGTCCACCGTGTAGCGCAGCAGAAACCCCTAAACGCCCATAACACACCGCTGATTCAGCAGCGATAAAGTCTGCGGCTAAGGCTGCAATGGCATCAGCCGAAATGCCGGTTTGCGCGCTGGCAACCTCTGGTGTGATATTGGCGAC
>JAHDBS010000116.1:9392-11390 GCA_020630225.1 Anaerolineales bacterium
GCAGTCATCATACTGCCGTTTGAGACCATGGGATTACCACCCAAGATTAGCCAAAACTGGGTGCGATTGATGTCCGGCACTGGCAATAAGTTGGCATTGCCAAACATGTGAATTCCCGCGAGATGGTGTGCTAGCTGATCCACAGAGGTGGCCGAGAACCGATTGCGCGTGCCAATTGCCATCCCCAAGTAACGCCCAAATAGAGCCGTGCCAGCGTTGTGCACGCTCGGGTTACCCGCATAAATGCCGACAGCATCACGCCCGTGTTTTAGTTGGGTCTCCACTAGCTTTTCAGCCACAAGCTGGTAGGCATCCGCCCATGAAATTGGCTGCCACTCTCCATTGACCTTCCTCACTGGCGTCTTGAGTCGATTTGGATCTTCATTGATGTCCTTCAGCGCAAATGCTTTGGGACAGATATGCCCTTTGCTTAGAACATCGTCTTGGTCAGGTTTTATAGAAACAACTTGGTTGTTTTCGACTTCAATTTCAAGCCCGCAAAGGGCTTCGCAAAGATTGCAGGTGCGATAGTGGGTGGTAGTGGTCATAAGGATGTTGTGGCTGAGGGTAGATGGATTTTAGATATTGATTTTAACGCGGACACGCAGCTGCTGTGGCGAACACGCGATAGTAAGTGGGATGTCCTTGGTCCCGCAACAGCGCTGTGCTAAGTCTTTCGCCTAAACCGCGTCGAGACAATTGTGTTCATCGCAACAACGTCTAACTAGTTCACGGTTGCTAATGGCAACACAAGACCGCTACATTCGTTACTCATGATCTGCTTGTCAAAGTTGACGCAATCGAGACAAAGTGCCACAATAATATGTAAATGACCGTCGGTCACTGACTGTGGGTCATTTTTGTAAAAGCTGTCCGAATTCCCATTATCTTACACGACTCTATGTTTGACTTCATTACCGATGAACACGAAATGATCCGCGACACTGCGCGTGAGTTTGCTCAAAATGTAATTGCACCGATTGCTGCTGAAATTGACGAAACGGGCGAATTCCCGATGGCAACAATCAAGCAAATGGGCGCGATGGGCTTTATGGGCATTGAAGCGCCAGAAGCATATGGCGGCGTAGAAATGGATACCATTGCCTATGTACTCGCGCTGATTGAAATTTCCAAAGCCTGTGCCAGTCACGGTGTCATTATGTCGGTCAATAACTCCTTATATGGACATGGCATCTTGATGAGTGGGACCGAAGTGCAAAAGCAAACGTATCTTGCGCCAGTCATGCGCGGTGAGAAGATCGGTGCTTATAGCTTGACTGAGCCTTCCAGTGGCAGTAATCCGGCTGAGATGAAAACCACCGCAATACTGAATGACGCAGGGACGCACTATGTCATCAATGGGGTGAAGTCTTGGGTGACCTCTGGGCCGGTGGCCGACTATGTTGTGCTGTTTGCAATGACGTATCCAGACAAAGGGTATAAGGGCATCAACGCGTTTATCATCGATACCACCCAACCTGGATTTACACCCGGTAAGAAAGAACCCAAACTTGGCATCCGCGCTAGCGCCACTAGCGAACTCATTTTTGAAAACTTTGAATGTCCAATTGAAAACCGTATCGGTGCAGATGGAGAGGGCTTCAAAGTCGCAATGTCTGTGCTTGACACAGGCCGCATTGGGATTGCCGCCCAAGCTGTAGGGATTGCTGAAGCAGCCCTAGATGCCTCAGTAGAGTATGCCAAACTGCGCGAGTCAGGTGGCAAGAAAATTGGGCAGCATCAGATGATCCAACAAAAACTGGCTGATATGAAAACCAAGGTTGAGGCTAGTCGTTTGTTGGTTTACCAAGCGGCACTGGCAAAGATGCAAGCGAAAGCAACTGGTGAACGCTATAGCTTAGAAGCCAGCATGGCAAAGCTCTTTGCAAGTGAAACGGCAATGTGGGTGACTACGCAAGGCGTTCAAATTCACGGTGGCATGGGCTACAGCCAAGAAATGCCGCTGGAACGTTACTTCCGCGACGCGAAAATTACTGA
>JAHDBS010000117.1 GCA_020630225.1 Anaerolineales bacterium
TTTACATTGGTTTACATCGGTCTACTTGTGTTTTGGTCGCAGGGGTTTTGGCCCAGATCTATTCCTGTCATTGATGGCATGCTAACCATTCTTGGAATTACAGCGCCGCGTTTAGCTGTTCGGCTGTTGCCACAGCAGGCTTATTCTGCTCCAGTGAAGACAAACAATAGGATATTACTGGCTGGAGCTGGTGATGCTGGCATGTTAATGTTGCGCGAAATTGTTAATAATGCGGAATTATCATTGACTCCGGTCGGCTTTATTGATGATGATCCTAACAAGCAGCGTTTACAGATGGCTGGACTTCCTGTACTTGGCAAGCTGGCAGATTTGCCAGCGCTAGTTCAGGAACATAACATTGATCATGTCATCATCACAATGCCATCGGCGTCTGGTGCAACTATTCGGCAAATTCGTGAGCTAGGAAAATCTGCTGGCGTGCCTACGCGAATTGTTCCTGCTATTGGAGATTTACTTAATGGCAAGCTTGGGCTTGGTCAGCTGCGGGAAGTCAAGCTAGAAGATTTATTACGGCGGGCACCTGTACAAACGAACTTAGATGAAGTCCATGCGATGTTGCAAGGGCAAGTCGTGCTGGTGACTGGTGCAGGTGGGTCCATTGGCTCAGAACTCTGTCGACAAATCAGCCGAGCAAACCCTAAAGCATTGGTGTTGTTAGGACACGGCGAGAATAGCATCTTTGCTATTCACAATGAACTGCGCGCGCTAGATCTTCCTTTTGAACTTGTCCCTGTTATTGCAGATACACGGGATCTTGATCGAATTGTTAGAGTCTTTCAATTACATCAGCCGGACATTATTTTTCATGCTGCAGCGCATAAACATGTGCCGCTAATGGAGGCAAATGCCCCAGAAGCTATTACAACTAATGTTGTAGGCACAAAAAATTTGCTTCAAGCCTCAGCTGCAATTGATGTTAAGCGCTTTGTACTCATCTCTACAGATAAAGCTGTTGATCCTGCCAATGTCATGGGGCAATCTAAGGCCTTGGCTGAGAAACTTGTTCAGGCTGAGGCAAAGCGAACTGGTCGTGCTTATGTTGCCGTGCGATTTGGAAATGTGTTAGGCAGTCGTGGCAGCGTTGTGCCATTCTTTCGAAAACAGATTGCTAAAGGGGGGCCAATTACTGTGACGCATCCTGAAATGGAACGTTACTTTATGACGATCCCTGAAGCATCTCAGTTGGTGCTTCAAGCTGCTGCATTTGGCGAAACCGCAGCTGTTTATGTGTTAGATATGGGTGAGCCAGTTAAGATCGTGCAGCTTGCGCAAGATCTGATTGAGCTTTCAGGTCTTGAAGTAGATAATGACATTCAAATTGTATTTACTGGTTTGCGTCCCGGAGAAAAACTGACAGAAGTATTGTTTGGTGCAAATGAGACCTACGCCAGAACAAAACATAAAAAGATATTCCACACATTGAAGGATGTCTCTGTAGATAAAATTTTTGAAATTGAATCGTCTATTCAAGACTTCCTGCAAATTGAGTTTGTTTCAGATGCAGACGCAGCCGAACAGCTTGATAAATTTTGCGCGACCAAGCTCTAATCTAACCTCTATCTAACGACTCGCTACTAAACTAAATACAGAATTCTTCATTCCTGTCTATGTAATAGCAATATTTTCCTGTTATGCGTTACAATCGAATTAGAGCAGTGTCTGAATTGTTAGGTTGAAATGAAAACGATAAGGCGATTTTTTGTTGTAGGTGTAGTTAGCATCTGTTTACTGTCAATAGCTGTTGCTGTACAGTCTCAACAATCGTCTGAATCTCCTCAGCTATTTCCTCTAATCAATAACTTGCCACGTGGCATGAAGCAATCGATTGCCGTGTTTAGACCTCAACTTGCGCCCGCTCCAGATGCAAGCGTTTCTCAAATTTTATTAAGTGCGCCAACAGCAATTGCGCTATCTGAAGCTGGTGAATTGTTTATTCTGGACCGTTCCAGTACACGCGTTGTTCGCGTTGATGCATCTGGAAATGCCTCTGTTGTGTTTGAAGATGATGGGAATGACCGTTCATTGCCCGCAACCTATCAAGCATTGTTTAGTGTCGACGGTAAGTCAGCGCTAGATAGTAATGGGAATCTATATTTGGTGGACGATGTTAACCATCGTGTGACACGCACCTCTCCTGATTTGCAAACAGAGACAGTGGCAGGAACAGGCGTTGCCGGCTATACCACTGGTGGTGGCACAGCTGTATTAGCGCAGCTGGATATGCCCAGTGCAATTGCGTTAGACGTGCAAGGCAATATCTATATATTGGAAGCAGGTAACGAAGTTGTGCGGAAGGTTACCAAGTCTGGTGTAATCACGCTTGTTGCTGGTTTGTCACCTGATCAACGACCTGAAGAGATCCGCGAATAGGTATGTTTCAACTGCGACTAAGTCCAGTTTGGCGGTCAGCTGTCTTTGGCGGTTTGGCGTCTGCGCTTCTGCTTGCGAATCAGATTGCAACGCGTGATGTTGACGCTGCGCCTGCTCTAAATATAACAAACACATTCACCGCGACGCAGGTTGCCACGGCGACAGCTACTCATACAGCAACGCCAACTAATATCAGCACTAATACTGCTGCTCCAACAGTTACAAATACAGTTCAGGTGCCCGCTACTGCTACGGGAGCAACATCATCACCTAGTCTGACCTCTACGCAACTAACTGTAACACTGACAGCTACTGAGACAGCCACCTTAATAAGTACAGCCGCGCCAACAAATACGGCTACGCAGACAACAGTGAATTCAGACTGGGGTATGGCTGGCGGTAACCCTGCCCGTACCTCGTGGACAGCAGAACAAATTGATGGGAATGTTGCTCCGGAATGGTTTAAGACGTTTGATGCTTATATCCCTTCAAAAGTGCAGATTATTGCTGCTGATGGCAAATTGTTTATTTCAACATCGGTCGGTTTGTATGCCTTGAATGCAACAACGGGTGCTGAGCTTTGGGTCTATGCAACAGAATTACCTCTAGGGAATTCTCCAACAGTCGTTGATGACGTTGTCTATGTAGCTGGTTTTGACAAAAAATTGCACGCAATTGATATCAATACGGGTGCGGAGATTTGGACATTTACTGCTGATGCGGGTTTCCAAACTAATCCCTTAGTTGTTAATGACATTGTCTACTTAGGGAATCGTGATGGTGCGATGTACGCTGTAAACGCATTAGACGGAACTCTCTTATGGAAATACCAAACAGCTGCGCCGGTTCTCTACTCTGCAGCATATGCGAATAACACAGTCTATTTTGCGTCGAATGACAACTATGCATATGCACTGAATGCAGACACAGGTGCACTTGTTTGGCAGTCTGCTAAATTGCCTGGTGCTGGGTTTAGCTCTTGGTGGCCGGTAATTTATGAAGACAAAGTCATTTTTAGCGGTAGTAATAACTATCGGACAGAGGTTCGTCCTGGTCCAGCTAGTCAAATGACGCGAATGGAATTGCAGGAAATGGCGCCAGACTACCAAACCGATGCCCGCGGGACACTGTTTGGCTCGTTAGGAACTGAAGCTGGAGGTTGGGTGACTGATACGGTCACAATGGATGCTAGTTCAGCTAAGACTTACTTAGAAAATAAACCTTGGCGTCAAACGGTATTTGTTCTTAATCAGTCAGATGGTCAGCAAAGCGTGACGGCACCGATACTTTGGACGGGTACGCATAGTGGAACACGTTATCCTCCTGTGTTAGGTTCAGATGGTGTTTTGTACCAGCAAAACAGTTATATGTCTGACGCTTACATTGCAGGCGGCCATATTACAGGTTGGAAGCCTGGTGAAGAGCACGTGAGTATCGTAAGTTCAGATTGGACAGCTGTTGATGAGCCATTAGCTTACGTCGCTGGCGGTGACAACATCTATTGGAACTTGTGCTGTGATCGTGAAGCCGGTTTCTTTGATATTACTCAGCCTAACACCACTTTTGCGAACCGTTACAATGCTGGCACATTGCCTGCGACAGGTGAGTTTGATACCTCTCGTGAGATCCGTTATTTTGCTTATAACCTTGGCGCGCTTGCTCCCGGCTATGACGTGAATACATACACTGGTGTCATGCATGAAGTCTTTGGTGACAGCAATGGTGTGTATGGAAATCATGGTGACAATAATCCCCTGATTCCATATAACGGGAAGCTCTATTTTCATCGTGGGAATTCGGTAATTGCACTGAGCCCAACTGGTGGTGGCACAGCGCTGCCGAAGGCAAGCAATCCATCTGTTCCTGCAAATACACAGCCAGAATTAGGCAATGACGTGTTGCAAACGATGTTAGCTGAAGAAGTCCAAAATATTTTGGATGCAGGTCACCTGCGCCCTGGATATCAATCCCATGGGTTGTTCGATAGCTTTGCACGCTATGGTTGTGGTGATGACCTCGTAGACTACTTCAGTAATCCTTCCGAAACCATTTATACCTTGCTATGGGCGTTGGATTATCTGCCACCAGCAATGGTTGCAGACGTCGAGGCATATTTACAAACGGAATTTACTTCATTCCCTCTGTATAGTACGAATCATATTGGCTGGCAGTCTGGTGCAGCTCGTGAGCGTGTAGATTTACCGCCAGAAACAATTGCAGATATGGCAACGTATCAGCATAACAATTTGAACTATTTATATTGGTTTAATGGGGGCTATGAAGGGCGTGGCGCATGGGGTTTAAATCCATATAACCACTATGTTCTCTGGAAATATGCAGAGCACTTTGGTAACCCTGACGGACTATTTGCATTTAGCCGCGATAGCTTACATGCAGCACCAGACGATGAAGTGCTGCAGAATAACCCTGATGTGCTAAATGCATTTATTGCAGGCTATTATGGTTACTTGGAATTACAAAAATTAGCCGGAGAAACGCCAGATGCGACCTATACTTCAGAGCTAGCGCGTTTTTGGCAACTCAAACAGACTTCATTTACAGCCAATACGGCTTACGCCTCTTCTATTTCGCACGCTTACTGTAATAGCCTCAACGACAGCGCCAATTTCATGTATCTGGTGCCAGAGATTGCTGACTTTATGCGAGCTAACCTTGCGAGTAGTGTGCAGTCTGCAGTTACCAACTATGATGCCAATGCACCATATTGGTTTGTCTCGTTTACTGAAGAAGGTGTTATGGAGAATGCTGTCATGCCGCTTCAAAGCGCACACAGCAGATTTATGGCACAAGCGCAAATTTTGGGTGCAGATTCAGCGCAACTCGAAACTTGGCTTGATGTCCCTGCATTCAAAGTAGGTGACTTGTATTACATTCAAAAGTTGATTGCGACGATGGAAAGCCGCAGTCTAGCTTTAGATGCAGAGGACACTGCATTGACATTGGCGCTGGGCGGAACAGTTACGACTGAGATTGCGCTCTCTGGCGTAGGCACATCTGTAGCTATCACGGCCACAACAGATGCCCCCGGTGTCACCTTGACATTGGATAATGATACGTTCGTGTCTAATGGGGTTGCTACTCTCACAGTTACACATGACGGTTCAAATGCGATGGCTTCTCAAGGTCCTTGGGTAATTGAGATCACCGGGACAAGCAATGGTGAAACTGTTTCTGATACTGTCTCACTGACGCTAACTAGTAATGCAATTCGGCGCGTGAATGTGCCGTTTACACAGCGCACAGTAGACGGCGGCGCATTTGACACAGTGATGTTCCCCGATGGCGCAATCTTCTGGTTTGGTGGTGTGGAAGAAACTGCGAATTATGCGGATGCACGCATGGTCTATAACGCCGATGCGCTCTATGTTCGTTTCAATGTCATGGATCGTCTTATTTGGTGTGCAACTGTACAGAACAACGGCGCGAGCTGTGAGAATACAGATCCTGCTAATCTTGATGCAATCAGTCTCTACATTAACACTGGCGGTAATATTGGCTCGGTTCCGACGCCAACGTCTTATCGATTTGTGGCGCAGTTTGCACATGAATGGATGCGTAATAGCTGGCCGACTGCGTGGCAGCATTTATATCAAGGCGATGGAGCAGAGTGGCAATCACAATCTGCTGATAGTTTCCGAACGCTAAGTCACTACCGTGGCACAGGTAATTTCAATACTGGTCAAGACTCGCATGGCTGGTGGGTGGCTTATGAGATTCCTTGGAGTGAGCTAGGGCTTAGCGGTCCGCCCGCAATTGGCGATACATTTGGGATGGCCGTAGAACTTCACGATCGGGATGATGTTGCTGGGACTGCAATTGTGAGCCAAGATTGGCCAGACACGCCATTATTTGATGAACCGCAAACTTGGGGCGAGCTTGTCTTTGGTGTTCCGCAGCGTTTTCCTCCACAGGTGTCTAATCCAACAACACTAACGCTACAGCATGGCGTGAATAACGTCACATTTTCGGATGTAATGGTCGGTGGTTATACAGACTGTGGGGCGCATACGCCAGATTTCTTCAACGACTGGGGTGTCGCTAATTATGCGAACCCGGCTGCGCCACAATCTAATATGTACTTGAATATTCAAGGACAAGAAGACGTTGCTGACTGGAACTGTCAATCTAAGGTTTATATGGAAATCCCGCTGGATCAATTACCAGCAGATAAGCCTGTTGAAAGTGCTATTTTGACATTAAATCAGTTTGGGAATGCTGGACAAGGCTATCCTATTCCACCTGATCCTTCATATATTCAGGTAATGACCGTAGAGCGGCCTTGGGATGAAGGTGCTGTTACATGGAATAACGCACCACTTGCCTTTGAAAATCATATGGGCATTACCGTAGACCCTCTTGATGTCAGTGTATATCCCAATTGGTATGCAGATACTCCATTGCCGCA
This sequence comes from Anaerolineales bacterium, assembly GCA_020630225.1. GTDB lineage: Bacteria > Chloroflexota > Anaerolineae > Anaerolineales > UBA6668 > JAHDIM01. Next base: position 6,818 of record JAHDBS010000117.1, read on the forward strand.
CACTTTCGATGTTGCTTTGGCTGTAGAAGAAGCGCAGTCTAATGGAACTCCGTTGCGATTGGTGCTTTATTCTGCGGATTTAGCACGTCATAGTGGGAAGTATTTCTGGTCTTCCGAGGCTGTTGCACTAGATCGAATTCCGAAGCTAGAGATTGTTTACGGTGACGAAATCACCGCAGTTTTGCGCCCGCACGAGCCAACAGCAACGCCAAACGCGGCTGGATCGGCTTCGCCTACACCTGATGCTAGCAATCCGACGCTCGCGCCTGTTTCGACAGCTGGACCTAGCGTGTTATGGACATTGCCTGCGACAAGCGTGAACCGACCAGTTCAGTCAACTGCAACGGCAACGCCGCTTGCTGTCGCAGCTGTGCCAAGCGTTAATGCGCCTTCAAATACACCACCCGCTGCTGTTGCTGGCCAATCAGTGATTGATGTAAGTCAATTATCGCCAGATGAGCTAGCAGTAATTGATCCAGCTAAGACAAGTAATATCAATCTTTGTTTGCCGCATGCACGGTGGAGCTTGCAAACGGCTATGGATGGTACCTATCAAGGGCTCGGCGGTTTCTATGGCAAGGTGTTTGTAGACCAGAACTTGAATGGGGTTGCAGATGACCCTTATCTCTTTAGTGATGCGAGTTTGCGTGTAGACGGACGCCAAATTTCTATTGAAGTGCCTTCTGGTTATGCATTAACATCACCTGGGCAAGTAGAGACATCCAACTGTGGGCGTGTTGACTTTGGTCTGATGCCAATTGATCGATCTTCATTGAATACGGTTCCTCAAGGTGCTGTCCAACAATGTACAGATGACCGATTGCGCGTTATTCGCACGGAAGGAAGTTTGCCTGCCAATGCATACATCGTGAAATATGGTGATACCAACCCAGCAAACTACCAAGCATTTGCTGGGCATCAATTTGTGCGAAGCGTCTGCGAAGTGCAAGCAAGTAATGAACAGACTCAGTTTGAACAACCGCTGTATGTTTGTATCCGCTATTCAGATGCAGATTTGCTCAAAGGTGGTGGGCGTGCCGAAAACTTGCTTGTTGGTTATTGGAACGGTGTTGTTTGGGAGCCTTTATCAGAAGCGCCAGACGTTGCGCGGGTCGGTGAAGTATGTGGTTTGACTGACCACTTTACACGATTTGGTGTTTTGGCGGTCGCGCCTAATGCGTTGCCAACAACGGGGCAATCAGCGTCTAATGACCATAACAATTTGCTGCTATTGAGTTTGGTTGCGATTGGGATGATTTCTTTGCTCTCGCGAAAAGCTAGTGCCAGATCTTAACGCCTGTGAAGCAGTCTCAACTCAAGCTTATTCTCTTTGGCTGTATTGTTTTAGGCGTTGGTTTGCTGAGTTTCCGATTTCGCCTTAGAAACAAAGAAGACCAAGGTCAATTGAAAACTTCAGTTGAGTTAGCGGCTACAGACGAGGGGCAGGTTTCCTTCTTAGAAGAAACTGCGTCTACTGCTGTAAATCTCGTAACTGTACCTGCTCCTGATGCAACGCAAACCCTTGTTGAGACTGTACTAGTGACTAAAGAAAATAATATTTTTTCAGAGCCAACTATGGTTGCGCCTTCTTTTTCACTAGCGCCTTCAGATCCTGCAATCCAAGCTTTGGCAGAACGCACATTAGGTCAAAAAATGCCTAAGCAAATTCGTATTCCGAGCGTTGAATTAGATTCGCCCATTATTGCTGTTGGCTGGCAACGTACAGATACGCAAGTTGTATGGGATTCCCCTGCATTTGCAGCAGGGTTTCTTGTAAGTAGCGCGCCACCGGGCGAGATTGGAAATACGGTTATCTATGGACATAATAATGTTGAAGGCGAGGTCTTCAAATCACTTGAATTATTATCACCGGGCGATCAACTTGAGGTTGAGCTGATCTCAGGTGAGATTATTGAGTATGTCGTCTCTCACACTGAAATTATTCTTGAAGCAGGAATTACCGCTAGTGAACAAATACGGCATCTCTCCTATTTTGACCAAACAAGTGACGCACGCCTGACATTACTAACTTGCTGGCCGTATACTAGCAATTCACATCGTGTTGTTGTGATTGCATACCCTTCTTCATAGAAAATCATTTTCCACAGTGAAAATGTCTCGAACTTTTTTCTACTTAGCTTTTGTTGCTATCTGCGTGTTTGCACTATTACTGCTGCCACGTATATCTGCTGTAGCATTTTCTGGAGTGACAGCGACTCCAGATGTGACAGCTACTGTTATAGATGGTCAAACGCTTACTCCTGAAACTATAGCGCCAACTGTGACGCCAATAGTAACAACCATTACGCCAACTGCTAGTGCAACAACATCTCTTCCAACTGCAATACCAACAGACACGCTCCCTACCGCTGAACCAGTGCCGCAGACAAACTTTTCGTATGGCAGTCTCATAGATCCGGCATTACCATTTGGCCCCGTTCGGGTTGGAGAAATTGAGACAACAGACCGAACATTGGCTTACACCGACTCAAATACTTGGATTCACACAATCACGATCCCAGATGCAGCGTATCTAATGGTTCATTTTGATAAGTTGCATTTAGCGCCTGGCGACTATGTGATTGTTTCTGATGGCGCTGGTGGGCAGCTAGGTCAGTATCCTCACGAGGGTATGCTTGCCGATGAGACGGGAAGTTGGTCAGCTTCAGTCACCGGTGAAACTATTCAGATTGAATTAGTTGTTGACCCTGCAACTGATAAAGCGGAATATCAAGGTGTGCATATTGACTCTTATGCACGTGGGTATCCACAACTGAACCAATTGGCGGCAGCAAACACGGTGGCCCCACCTGTTTATTCAGTTTTGGGGCATCCTGTTTCAAACTTTGAATTGTTTTCAAAGCACTATGATGTCAAGAAGTCTGTATGTAACGCGAACGATTTGACAGATGTCATTTGTTCTGCAGGAACGCATCCAACTGAATATGGCAATGCGAATGCAGTAGTCCGTTTGCTAATTGGCGGGGTAGGCTCTTGTACGGGATTCAGACTAAGTGCATTGAATCGAATTGTAACTAATTCTCATTGTGTGGGTTCTGCTGCGACTGTTCTCAATACGGAAGTGCATTTTGATGATGAGAACACGACTTGCGGCGGTGCAACTAGTCCGAGCACGCAAGTTACAGGCGCAAATTTATTGTTGGTCAACAATGCCTATGATGTGGCTGTTTTTGACGTGAACAGTTTTGCGACAGTGTCTGGGTTTGGTCATCTAGATCCTGATTTTTGTACTGTCCCAACTATTGGGGATCCGATTTACATTCCGCAACATGCAGGTGGCCTGCCACAGCAATTTGGGATCGCCAGTGACAGTAATGTGGGTGGCATCTGCCGAATAGATGATGACTTGCGTAATGGCGTGTTGCCTAACACTGCTATGGGTTATTTTTGTGACACCGACGGTGGGAGCTCTGGTTCACCGGTTATTTCAAGTAGTTCACATAAGGTCGTAGCTTTGCATCATGCTGGTGCTGCTGGCGCTTGTGGTGCGGTAACTATGAATAGTGGGATCCGGATGGATTTGTTATGGCCTATTATTTCTAGCGTTTTTCCTGGGCAATACAGCCCATGTGTGCTTCCTACCAGCATTGTAGTGCCTACAGCAACGGCAACGCTTACTCCTCTTCCAACGCCAACTGAGAACTTTAGTAGCGTGCGCCTCATTTCACCAACAGGAATTTCTGACTCTGCTAAGCCTACTTATCAATGGTATTCAGAGAATAATGCTATTGGTTACTATCTTTGGGTACAAAATTTAGACACCCAAGAAACAGTAATTGCTGAGTGGTTGACATTAGATGATTTTACTTGTGATGCACAGTCTATCTGTCGATATCGTTCGTTAGACGCACTTTCTCAAGCTAATCACTCTTGGTATTTGTTGCCACGATATTCTTCAGGCGAAGGCGAGTGGAGTGATCCATTATCTTTTTCTAACCCACATTTGCCGCCTACCAAGCCTGCAATAGCTCCTGAGCAACTGTTTCCAGCGAATGTCACTATATCCAATCGCTTACAGCTCGCTTGGTCTAATGTGTCTGTTGCAGACTCTTATGATGTCCAAGTCTTTGATGCACAAAATAATTTAGTTTTCTCTCGAACTATTGATGACCTTGGAAAACATTGTAGTGACAATTGTTCTTTGACAGCGAATACGTTCTTAGAAACAGGTGTGTACCAATGGTACATCCGCGCAAAAAATTGTGGCGGTACAAGTGACTGGAGTGCTGCCATGCAATTTACTGTTACAAGTGAGTTGCCAGTTGCGCCAAGTTTATTGCCAAATATAAGTCATGCGAACAGTCAACCTAAATATTCATGGATGGCAGTTGAGGGCGCAACACATTACTACTTAGAAGTTCTCAATAGTAACGGTGTCATTGTTGGCGATATATTAGCCGCTTCAGATTTGAACTGCCGCGACCTACCAGTTTGTGAATACACACCGCAGACGCCATTACTCGCTGGTAGTTATCAATGGCATGTGGCTGCTTGGTCCCCTAATGGGTATAGTGCGTGGAGTAGCCCTCTTTTGTTGGAGGTTCCATAA
>JAHDBS010000118.1 GCA_020630225.1 Anaerolineales bacterium
CCGATCTCTGGACGATGCACGGCTACGTGTTGGCCGAGTCTGAAACGGGCTGGGGTGCAGGTATTCCCAACGGTATGGCAGATGAAGCCTACTTAGGCGTTGCGTTGCCGCCAGCGGCACATCATAACGTGGTGGCGTTTCAAGAGGGCGTGCAACGCTTCCGGATTTGGATGCAGCGCAACGGTTTTCAGGACACACCGCTCGCGATTACTGAATATGGCCTGCTGTTTGCGCCGGACACGCTAGACGCGGTGACGCTGACCGCGGACTACTTCGATGCCACGACGACGTGGCTCGCAACAGCGCAGGATACAGATATTGGCTATGCCGCAGACGACCATCATCTGGTGCAATATTGGGCTTGGTATAGTTTGGATGCGCGCGACTATCCGCCTGGGACGTTGGTGAATCCGGTGACGGGGGAGTTGACGGGATTAGGACAAGCCTTATTGACGAAGTAGGCTGTCTGAGGACGACCTATGGCTCCGAGCATAGTTTAGGCCAAATTGCCCGGAGCCAAGGTGGCTCTTCTTCGTTTAGTCAGCAGAGAAGAACCGTAATTTTTATCTATGACAAGGTGCTATGTAAAAACCAGAAAATTTTCAAAAATAAATTTGCCGTTAGATCTGGTTTTTTACTGAAGGTTCCGTTGCGAAAGCTGATTTCGCAAGCAATCGTCAGATTTATTTCTGAGTTTTTGTTGCGAAACACTTAGTTGTGTTTCAATCGTAATAAGCCTTGCGCGCTGAGACCAGATTTGGCTTTAGTCATCTCAGGCTCGGCATCGACATCTATGCGTCTGGAGGTTCCTAAAGCAGCCAGTAGTGCTAGTCCTTCTAAAAGGCCTTCGCCAATGTCTTCAGCAGTTGCGAGTATTTCTTCGCCAACATCTGCGCCTGCATCAGCATCGGCTGCTGCGTCTCCAGCTGCATCGGCGTCTGCGTCGGCTTCATTGGCCCCAGCGTCACCGGCGTTTGCGTCTTGTTCGCCAACTTCAGCCGCACCGTCTTGTTCAGCGGCTTTAGCAGCATTTGCAAGCCGATTGCCGATTGCGGCAAGCCCCACAACTGCGCCAACAGCGACGCCAACATCTTGGGCGACTTCAGCGGCGTCTTGTTCTGAACTGGTGGTGCCAAAGAAGTCTGCCTGATTTGCCTCTGGACGAATATCACCATCCCAGATCCATCCCCAGAAGAGTAAGGTCCCCGGGTCTGAAGTTGAAGCAACAAACGAAATGGCGACATTATCGCTATTGCCATCACTGGTATACCAGGCGAGTTCATTTGAGTCTTCATAGCCCGTGTAGATTGGATTCTTAATGGTGGCAGATCCATAAGTAATTGTGGAACCCGAGACGACAATGTTGGCTAAGGATGTGCTATTTTCACCTTCTTTTTCTGTCGTGTAATAGGTGCCATTCCAATTAGAAAGCGGTGTATTGGATTGGGTGTTAAAGCCAAATAAATTTTCGGTTGACGGTTGGCCTGTGCCAGCCGGATAGTAATAGCCGAAAAACGTCATGACGCCATTGCTTTCCACAAACGTCAGGATGCCGTTTGAAGGGTTGTTGTCGTTCTCGGCCCAGATGACTTGGGTGGTGGTAATCATGGCGGCCTGCATGGTAAAGCCGTCCACCACAACGCTATTGTTGCTGGTGTCCACCACGACAATTGGCCCTAGATTATATTTCTGATTTGGAATGTCATATTCTATGCTTGTAAAGTACGTTCCAGATATGTTGCTTCCCATGGTCTTTCCTCCGTTGTTTGAGTGAACATAAAAGGCTGTCGGGATCTTGACGCAGAGACACAAAAGATTAGGAAGAGACTTTTGTGTCTCTGCGTTAGAGTTTTTACTTAGGCCTAACGCCGCTTTAGACGTAGCAAATCCTTAGCACTTAGACCAGATTTTGCTTTTGGTAGCTTGGCTTTGGCTGGACGGTTATGGTGTTTAGGTACACCCATCACGGCGTCTGCTGCTGCACCTTCGGCGGCCCCTTCTAGGAAGTCTGCTGCTGTCTCTGCTATTTCTTCGGCTGTTCCTTCAGCGGCTTCTTCGGCTGCTTCTTCAGTGGCGGCTTCTGCTTCGCCTTCACCAGCCGCTGCTTCTTCACCAGCTTCTTGGCCGGCTTCAGCGCCTTCCTGCGCGGCATCTTCACCAGCGGCTGCATCATCGCCAGCAGCTTCTTCTTCGCCAGCTTCTGCTTGTCCTTCTTCTCTAGCTGCCTTGGCGGCTTTGTAAGCTTTGTAGCCCAGCCCGGCAATGCCAACGACAGCGCCAACGGCTTCGCCGACATCTTTTGCAACATCTGCGGCGTTTTTATCTGAGTCTGTTGTACCAAAGAAATTTGTTTGATCTTCTGGTGGGCGTGTGCTGCCATCTTGCCAGATCCAGCCCCAAAAGAGCAACACACCAGTTTGCGTGGTAGAGGCCGTAAATGAAATAGCGACATTGTTACCGTTGCCATCGCTAGTGAACCAAGCCAGTTCATTAGACTGTTGGTAACCGGTATAAATTGGATTCTTAATGGTGACGGATCCAAATGTAATGGTGTCACCCGAAACGACAATATTGTCTAAACTAGTACTCGTGCCGCCTGTTTTTTGGGTGGTGTAATAGGTTCCATTCCAAGTAGAAATTGGGGAGTCTGGCTGTGAGTTGAAGCCAAATATATTATTGGCGGAAGGCTGAGCACTACCAGACAGGTAATACATGCCAAAGAAGGTCATTATGCTGTCGCTTTCGGCAAACGTTAGTAAGCCGCTGGAAGGATTGCCGGCACTATCCATCCAAATGACTTGGGTTGCGGTCACCATTGGACTCTTGATGGTGACACCGTCCACCACGACACTATTGTTGCTTGTGTCTACGACCACGATTGGTCCTAAATTGTATTTTTTGTTTGGAATGTCATACTCTACGCTGGTAAAGTACGTTCCAGATATATTGCTTCCCATGGTAGGTCCTCCAGTGTTGGGATTGTAATAATGCTTGACTAATGAGCGTTGCCCCAAGCCAAAAGGTTGTGTAATAAGCAGAACGGTAATGCTATGGTCTGCAGCAAAGGTCTTATTGTTTTAAGCGCAGCAGCTCTTTTACACTCATGCCAGAGCGTCTTTGGGTAGCGTCACTGTCTGCCGTGATGACAAGCGTTGCTAAATCTCCAATATCGGCAGCTTCGCGTACATTGATGATGTCAATGCCAGCAGCACGTGCACGAAAACCGCCAATAGCATGCGCAACATTGACATTGAGTTCGTACCCAATTTCTTTGGCAACTGCAGCCGCGGCAATGGCTGCTTGTTGTTTGGTGTCTATTTCTTGTGCTGTTGTTTCAAGCTGCTTTATTAGGCTGAGAAACGTAGACAGCCGGGCTTGCTGCTGGCCTGCTTGCGTGCGAAGTGTTGTGCCGTTGGTAGCGGGGCTGGTGCTGCCCCAATAGTCTGGTGCTCTATGGACCGCAACCGCGTCTGATGTTGAGACCCACCCGCTTACATTTTTGAAGTCAGATCCATCTGCAAAATGAAAAAAGCTGAGCGTCCCCCGTTCTGCATTGCCAGCTTGTTGATGCCAACTGAGCCGATTAATCGCAATGGTTTCTGCGCTAAATGACGCAAAGGTCGGTTGCAAAATGCGCGATCCTTGGACGTGCAGGGTATTGTCAGAGACGCTAAGCGTACCGACGTGTTCGTCGTTGTCACTGCTAAAAAGCCGATAGTCTCCCTGCCAGTGGGTCAGCGGGCTAGCAGCCATCTCACACTGGATGCCCCAGAAATTTAGTTCAATGGGCTGGGATTGGTTGGCTAGAAAATATTTGCCTGAAAAAACTAGCGTGTCACTGTCGGGCGGCGCTGAAAACGCAAGTACGCCAGAAGATGGGTTCTCTGACGCTTGCCAAAAGACGGTGTTATCAAACTTTTTTACCTCTGTAAGCGGAACGCCATCTATGGCAACCGCATGATCTGCGGTAATGCTAACCACGGGGCCTAAGCTGTTATATAGTCCTGGCTCCGTGGCAACTAGGACTGTTAGGTAGTGACCAGAAATGTCTAACTTCACAAGAATTTAATAACCTGAGTAGTAATGGGTGAACTCATCTTAATAACGTGTGCTTTATGTCTGTAACAGTCAAAAACAAACGGCAGGCCGTTGCTTTCTAAAATGGGTGCTGCCGTTTCAGAGACTTGCAAGTGTAAGTGCGGCTGCGTTGAATTGCCTGAATTTCCAATGGCTGCAATCACTGCTCCCTTTTGCACCCAATCTCCTTTGTTGACACAAATGCTATTGCGCATCAGGTGCGCGTAGAGCACAAAATGTCCAGTTGTTGTTGCCAAAATCAGGTAATTGCCAACTGCCGCTTGCAAGTTGGTGCTGTCAGGGTTTTCAAACGGACGCTTGTCTGGCAAGTCTTGCTGTAGATCAACAACATGAGCATCTTTGACTGCTAAGACAGCTTGCCCAAAGGTGCGTAAGTCTTTATTCTGAATGCCATCCCGCATATTGTTTGGTAGCTTTACCATTGTCTGATATTGCACTAGATCTAACGCAAAACGTTGCGGAACAATGGTCTCTCCTGTCTCAGTCATATACATCACGCGTTGATGATGATGGTGAATGGAATTTCCAGTGCAGTACCAGCCTCCACCGCGCAGTGGTGCGCCAATGACTAACGGACGCTGTGTGGCGTTGATCTGCTGCGTTAGTGTATAAACCCGTTGGTCTGCAAATGTAAGCTCCACCGTTAGCTGTACAGTGGCAAACGGTATGCGCGGTGCCAGCGGTACTGCAAATAACAGGGCAAGTGCATCTGAACCAGACTGTTGCAAATTTCCAGCAGGGTGCAAGTCATAAACTGGCACCTTCCGCTGGTCTAAATTGTTTCTGAAATATTGCTGCTGAATAATTTCAGTTGCATTTGCAGTGAGATTTACTTGCGCAACTTCTAAAGCGGTATAAGCAACCGGGTCTAATAAAAGTTCAAAGAAAATAACAGCTAGGTTGTCTAACCGCGTTAGTGTTGGCTGTTCACGTAGCGTTGCGCGATGCACGTTTGCACTAGAAAAGACTAGGCAACGCATCTATGACCCGATGCAGCCGATTCACTACATACAGCACAGATGGGTAGGTCGACACAAATGCGAATACAAATGAATTCAGACCCATGAACAGTGCACTAGACAGATGGAACCCGAACGGAATAATTAGAAACAAAGCGTTGTAGGGTGCCCGCAGAAAAAACACAATAAAAAATAAGCTTTCAAAGCCAATGGTCGTATAAGTAAAAGCTCTGCGAATGTACTTGTAGTCTTTTAGAATAGAGGCAATGCGCTTATTGCCGTAGGTTCTGGTATTGAGAACGTCATAGACAATGTCCCCTTTTAGCCAAGTTGGCGAAATGAGTTTTGCAATGCCAGCCGTCAAATAAGAAATTATGGACTGATAGGCAATGAAGATTAGACAAGAGTTGACCAGAAGCATGTTGTCTGGAAAGGCAGAAATGAAGAACAGCATGCAAAGCACAATGGTTGACATTTGGTCTGAGCCATCTTTGCCGTAAGGAATCCTGAAATTGAGATAAAGCTGAGTGAGAAACAGGGCTGTGGTGACTGCAAAATTGAGCGGTTGCCCAATTGCCAGTAGATATAAAAACACGGCAATGAGGCCAAGCCGAATAACAAGCAGCATCACAACGCCTTGGGCACTAAAAAAAGGTGCCGAAACCTTTTTGAGCGTTTTATAGTTTCTAAATTCCAGCTCTTGCCAAATATGCCATGAGAACAATCCATCTGGCTGGTATTCACGCCGATTGAACACATATTCCAACGTAGAAATAAACATGCCGGTTCCCAGAATTAGGCCGGTCAGCTGAATGACAACTGTAATATCTGTAAAGTCAAACATGGTCTGCTTTAGGCGTCTAATTCGTGATATACAGATTCAAATGTGAGCGCCGGCTCGCGTTTGGGATAGTGCCCATATGAAGAGTAGACTAAAAACTTCCGTTGACAATCGTCCTCAGCAGGTGGGGCCAAATGCGACACAAAATTCAATAGCAAAATATAGGGTGTGTAAATTTCTAAGACGAGTGGGTTGGTTTTGATTCTGTCGCGGTATTTTGTTTTGTAGTCCAAGATGAAGTGCATTAAGTCAGTTAGGGCTTTTTCATTGCGCTTTTGTGGATTCCAAAACATAGAAAGGCGTGAATTGAAGCCATTGCGGGGTTCAAAGTCAATGCGAACTGGTGGGCCGAGCGGTTCGTCGGCGTCTGCGAGTTTGTCTTGATAGTAATAGTCGTAGTCTGTTGTTTTGGGCAGCGGCGCAAAAAATGTCCATTTTGGAACCAGTGCGAAATAATTCCACTTGCCTACATAACGTGACGTCAGCTTAAATTGATAAAAAATAGTGGCAATGCCCCAAATGTAGAGGAAGACAATAATTAACGCGACAAGAACAGATTCCATGGAAAGATACCTATAAATTTTTAGTACAAATGCGCTTGCAGAGTGGAAAAGTGTGTGACGGTTACTGTTGGAGCAAAGCGCAAAACAGTTGCTCACCTTATTAGCTAAAGCAAGGTTCTGGCCTGATTATACATAAGGGAAACAAAAAACAGGTTCTTTAGTTCATTTGAATGTGGTTATATTGTTGTTAGATAAAATATGAGGCTTGCATTTGAATTGATTTTGGACTTGGTATAGTTTGGATGCGCGTGACTATCCGCCGGGGACGCTCATTAATCCCGTCACCAGTCAACCAACACAATTGGGCGTGATGTTGCTGCAACGTTAGGCTGTCAGTTTTCACAACCTATAAATAGTTGATCCGCCACTAATTTCTTCACCCAGCTAGTGCTAAAGCAATTATAGATATTGGTCATTATGTTATTGCCTTATATCGTTAAGCTAGTCACATTGTAAGTGCTTGGATATTCTTGAAACCTCATCTGAACTTTAGCTAAACGATCTTCATACGTGGGCGTAGTGTTGGCGTCAACTCATAAATGTACCAGCGTGATAAATTTAGACACCGCAAAAATACTGTGCCTCACAGTAACCAAAGTCGTATTGTCAGTTTTTCTACGGGGCACCACAACACATACAAGAGGAATACACGATGGCCGAGCCGTTCTTAGGAGAAATTCGCATGTTTGGATTCAACTTCCCACCCCGAGGTTGGGCGGGGTGTGATGGACAACTGCTGCCAATTTCAAACAATTCAGCACTCTTTTCGCTATATGGCACGATTTACGGAGGCGACGGGCGCACAACGTTTGGATTGCCTGATCTACGTGGTCGAACGGCCCTTAATATGGGCACTGGCCCTGGTCTTACCCATCGCGCAATAGGTTCGAGAGGCGGGGTAGAATACGAAACCTTATCTACTAGCCAAATACCAGCGCATAGCCATACGGCGCGGCTGCATTCAGAAGACAAACAAGGAACATCTGGAAATGGTAATAATAAGATGTTAGCAAATTCTAGCCCGGCTGGTCCTATCTATACACAATTTGACGCTGCAAATAACAAAACATTGGATTCAAATGCAATCACAGTTGAAAACACTGGTGGTGGCCAACCGTTTAATGTCATGCAGCCATTTCTCACCATCAATATTTGCTGTGCGCTACAAGGTGTATTTCCTTCCCGGAGCTAATTTGCTTGCAGGAGCGCTAGGAAAGCACTTAACGCGACTTAGGAGGTTAGGGCAAGTATCAAAAACATTGCTTGCTACAAACTACCTAAGTGAGCAGAAGAAAGGCAAACATGCTGCTTTGCAGCATGTTTGTGTTTTAACAGGATTTTATGGAATTTCGGATTGGCGTACTGGTACCAAATTCTAGTTTGATGCCCCGTTTAGCACAGCAAGTGCTGGCAGCTTTGAAATATGGTTGTCACGGGAGGCGTACAGAAAAAATAGAATGGGTCGTAGTGACGAGTGGGCATAATGCTTCGCCGCGCGAGGTGCAAGCAAAACTACAGCAGTTATGCGTTGTAGAGCAGGTTGACTGCATTGTGACGGTGCTGAATGTACTGCTGGTAGAGCATATTCAGAACGTTGTTGTGGGGCAACAAGTGCCCATACTCGTGTTGACTGCGGGGGAACATGCCTTACCCAACATTTGCCGCTCACAGTATTTATTTTTAAACAGCTTGCAACTTTGGAAGTCGAGTTGGTTACTAGGTTGGTGGGCGGCTGAGACATTTGGGGGAAGGTCAGCAGTGATGAGTGGTTATCATGAAAGCGGATTTGGCTTTGGGTTTGCCAATGGGCTTGGAACTGAAGCCGGTGGCGGTATGTTATGTCAGACACTACCGGTTGCCAATGCGTCAACGGCCCAAACATTTAGCGATGCGTTTCAGGAAGTGTCTGCAATTGCGCCAACCCACGTCTTCGGTGGGTTCAGCAGCACCGAGAGCAAGCTTTTCCTAGAAGCTTATGCGGGGTCATCTGACTATCAGTTCCCTCTCATTGGGCTTGACCCCCTAGTTCAGTGCTACATGCCTACTAACACAGTGGGAATGCATTCGCTACCCGTCACAACGGTTACATCGTGGTCAAGAAATACCGAATTGGACCAAGCACTGGCAACTGTTTTACGTTGCGAGACGCCGATGCAGGTACATTTTTATGCAATGCTGGCCTACGAAGCCGGCCTGTTTATTGCGCAAGCCCTTGACTCGTCAACAACAGATAGCCCAACTGGAACTGAATTTTTGTTGGCTTTACAAGAGAGCGAAATTGTCGGGCCGCGTGGGACGTTGCGCTTTGAGACAGATATCCAACAGACAGACCCTGCACAATACGTGCGGCAATGTGAACTAGATCTGCAAATGAACACTTGTCAGCAAACGCTAATGCCGCTTGTTGTGCCTGACTTGTATGCGGAGCAAGTTGCGCTAGCTCGGCAAAACGTTGTCCCAAGTGGTTGGACAAATCCCTATTTAGTGGCTTAGTACGTCAGAGAGTATGTTGAAATTTAAGTACAACCAGCGACCTTATAATCAATCCCGAGACTATGAGTTTCTGCGCACGCTTTACCACACTACTCGTCCCGACCTGCGCAGTGCCGGTCTGCCAACAGACACATTAACAACAGTTCTAGATCAGCAATTTGAGGTGCAATACAAACACTACGAGCAACGCTTTGGGCATGCAGAACACACAATTGTGACGCTGCGCAAAAAGCCAATCGGTCGCTTATGGCTGCACACTGCGAGCGATGACATTCGGATTGTGCAAGTTACGATGCTGCCAAAATATCGCAATGGTGGCATTGGGACTCATCTTATTCAACAGCAAAGCAAGCGCGCTATGGAAACAGACAGAACGCTGACGTTGCATGTTGAGCAATACAATGCAGATGCAAAACGCCTGTATACAAGGCTAAATTTCAAAGATAAGTTTTCTGACCATGAAAGTCATGACTTTATGCAGTGGCAGCCGCTATAGCATTTTTTTACACCAAACTTTTTTGGTTCTTCAGGATTTCGAGTGGAATGCGCAAGTTAGCGTGGGTTGAGCTTGTCGAAGTCCGGCTTCGACAGGCTCAACCTATACAAAACGACGATGTCTTAGATTATTTCTACTCCAAATCCCAAAGAGCCACTTTCTTTTTGTTTTTAGTAGTATTCCTATAACGTTTAAAATCATTAGTATGATTAGGTCGATAACTTAAAGGACTTCGTTATGGAAACTTTGAAAACAGAAGGTGCAATCCAAGACCTGCAACAGCAATTTATACAGCAATCGTATGTCTTTGTGGGGGCAGCGTTGCCAACTGCGCTTACTGAAGTTGCTTACCAATACTTACAGATGATCGCGCAAAACGCTCAGGGCACACAGGGCGACGCGCTCTTTCCAGACACATTTGCGCTCTATGGGGATCCTTTTATGGAGTCCATTCAGCTTCACTTACAGCCACTAATCGAACAAATTACAGAACGTCCGTTAGTGCCGACCTATGCTTACTGCCGTTTGTATAAATATGGTGATGAACTTCATCCGCATCGGGACCGCCCTTCTTGCGAATACAGTATTACGCTTAGCTTAGGTGAGAATCTGGCCGAAGTTAGGCAGCATCAACCAGACTATGCTTGGCCTATTTTTTTAGATGGAACTGCTGTCACAATGCAACCGGGAGACATGGCAATTTACAAGGGGCATGAAGTGCAGCATTGGCGCCAAGCATTTGAAGGTAAACAGCAGGCGCAATTGTTTTTACATTTTGTAGAACAAAACTTACCCTATTCAGACCTCATCCAATTTGACTCGCGGCCGAATTTAGGCCTCCCCAGTTCCACAAAAGACAAGGCTAAGCTGAAATTTGCCGAGGCTGTTTTTCAACGTCATCATCAACGCTAAGGCTTGTTTGCATGGCTCCCAACTACAGACAACCTCAGCCTGTTTTAAGCATGATGAAACCAGCCGTTTAATGCAAAGCGACCTGCCTCAAATGTTGCTGACTTTGCAACTATTGGGGTCACAGAATGAATATAACTGCTGTTAAACAAGACTAGCGAATTGTTAATGGGCGACAATCGCGTAAACTTCTTCTCGTCAAACTGGGAATGTTTGATGTTAGAGTCGAATATTAGTAAGTCCCCCCCAGTATAGGGCTTAGGATCTTGATGGAAATAATAAAGAAAGCTAATGCGTCTAGATTTGTTGCGCCCGTTGCTATTATCACTATGGGCGTGGAAGAATCCCCCAGACAGATGGGCTGTCATTTGAATTTCAGGGTCATCGGCAGCCAACGCTGACTTCACTCCAAGTTTATTTGCATATTGCGGCACAGTGGACTGGAGCTTAGGTAGAAACCAGCTTGTGATTTGCTGTAATTTGCTTTTTCCTAACACGTACGAAACACGTGTTTTTAAGTTAATCTGGCTAGAATTATCGTGACTATCAATCTCAGATGATTCATAATGCTTTTCATTTTCAAGCGCAAACTGTAAAACGGTTTTGTTTTCTGATGGGCTTAGAAAATTTTCAAGTCTTATAAACGGACAGGGCCACAGTTCACCTGTGCGTACCTCAGCATATTGGACATCATTTTCACAGAGTGTGGCGCAATAGGCCGCCTTCACGTCCTGAGGGTCTAACGCAATAATTTTGCGATATTCGGCACATGCTGCCTCTAAGTTGCCAAGTTGCCGAAGTGTTTCTGCAAGTCGATGGCGAATTGGAAGATGATTAGGGTTCTCATTGACAGAATTTCGCAACATTGCTTCTGCTTGTACCAACAGACCATTTGGAGCGAATAAATTCTGATAGAAATTAGAGGGAGGTGTCATAAGTTACAACTAGAGCTGATATATGGAATAAAAAAACAACCCGCTATGCCGTTGGGGATGCATTGAAGACTTCGAA
>JAHDBS010000119.1 GCA_020630225.1 Anaerolineales bacterium
TGGGGTGGTCTCAGCCTTGAATGGCAAACCAGCTCACCACCACCAATTGAAAACTTCCCAGAAGTTCCTACTGTTACTCACGGTCCTTACGATTTTGGTAAGGGGATTGAACCACCAATCGTTGAAGAATTGCCTGCCTTCCAGCCAGTACCGGCTCCTGCGGCAGACTAATTAGGACGGCTAATCATGTCATCAGATAATCATAATCTTGACGCCGAGACGCTTGAAACTCGTAAACAAGCAAAATTTACACAAGGGATTTATGTCTTCCTTGGGCTGGCAGCACTAACGTTGCTGGAAGCTGGTTTGGTTGGCGCTTCTACCATCGTCATGATGTTGGTAGGGATCGCGAAAGCTGCCTTGATCATCAACTACTTTATGCACATTTCTAGCGTAATGGCGACAGGTAGATCTATGACCGACTCTTGGTCAGAAGTTGCGGAGGATCACAGCTAATGAGTAGCCATGCAATTCCAATTGAGGAAGCAACTATTCGTAACCGGCAAGGTCTATGGTTATTCTTCCTTACTGAAGTCTTCTTGTTTGGGTCATTCTTTGTTCTGCGTTTCGCGCTTTGGGGCGACACTCGTCCTGAACTGGAGCAAACGGCAGGTCTAATTGCAACAGGTGTGCTTTTGGTAAGCTCACTGGCAATGAATCGTGCTGAAGTCGCCATTGCTCACGGCGATAAGACACAGTTCCGCAATAACATTCTTGTAACCTTTGTGCTGGGTGCTATCTTCCTTGGCATGATCCTTATTTACGAATGGGGCGCCATCTTTGGCTTGCACGGCACATTCTTAGGTATTCCAGTTGGGCATATTCTCCCCAGCGATGGGGTCTACGGGTCAGTGTTATACCTGATGACTGGCGCACATGCCTTGCACGTTTTGGGGGGCTTGGTGTTCATCATCATGACCCTTGTCAAGGGCATGCGCGGTGACTTGACCGTTCAAGACCACTTCTTCGCAGAAGCCTGTGCGTTGTACTGGCACTTTGTGGACTTGGTCTGGGTGTTCTTCTATCCGGCACTGTACCTCGTTGGTCATGTCGTAGACCTGCACTAGACGAAGTCATTTCTCAAACGATAAAAGCCCGACTCTTCAGTCGGGCTTTTTTGTCCCAAGGATAGTTAATCCAAGTGTAATGACATGGCTAGCCATGTCGCTACACTTGGGCAAATTATGTCTGGAATAATCGACAACACTTGGTATATTGCACCGACCAATAAAACGGATATCTCTCGCCGCGGCGCAGGCGGCGTTGTGGTGCGCAAAGATCACAATAGTGGATGGTGGGTCGCGCTGGTCTTAGGGGACCATGATGGTGCGGACTACATATTGCCGAAAGGCGGGGTCAAAAAGAAAGAAACGCTCGAGCAAGCAGCACGCCGCGAGATCCAAGAAGAAGCGGGATTTACCGAGCTCACTCTGTTGAAAGAGCTGTCAACTTGCGAACGTTTGACCTTTGGTAAGACGCGCTGGTCTGTGACAACTTACTTTTTGTTTGAAACCACTGAAATAGACGTGACGCCAACTGACCAAAAGACGCGATACACTACCCATTGGCATCCGTTGGCTGCTATTCCTGAAAATATGTTTTGGCCTGAACAACGCGAGTTGCTTGAGATCGCGAACTCATATTTATCTACAGCGACGTAACGCGCATTTCAGTGATCCACTGATTTCTAATGCAAGAATTTCTAAATTCATGGGCACTGCGCCCTGAACTCATCATCATTCTGCTGACCTTTGGGACGCTCTACACCCGCGGCTGGATAATTTTGCGCCGCCGTGGCAGCAAAGGCTTGGCAACCATCGGGAAGCTGATCCTGTACTGGTCCGGGCTTTTTCTCATTGCGTTGGTGTTGATGTCTGGCATTGATGTGTTGGGCGGTCTGCTGTTCTTCATGCACATGATCCAGCACATTGTCACAATGGGCATTGTGCCGATTCTAATTTGGTGTGCGAATCCCATGCCGTTCCTGCTGTGGGGCTTACCAAACGGCGACAAAGTTGGGGAAACGCTCTTTGGTCCTAAAGCGGGCTTTCGTAACTTTTTGTCAAAGTTTGCGACACCACAGGTGTCTCTGGGGCTCTACATGGCCTTGCTCTGGGGCTGGCATGATCCGGCTGCATATCAAGCCGCGTTACGCAACGACTTCATTCACGACTTGGAGCACATCAGCTTCTTTGTGCCTGCCATGCTAATTTGGTGGCACGGTCTTGCTGCGCGGCCACGCATGCATACCCGTTTGTTACTCTGGCAACGGGCAGCTTATTTGTTTGCTGCTGGCGCGATCAACGCGATTCCAGGCGTCTTTATTGCGTTGTCAACTGAAGTGATCTACCCGTATTACGAAACGGTGCCCCGACTATGGGGATTTGATGCGCTGACAGATCAGACAATCGCTGGCATTATTATGTGGATTCCGGGCACGATGTGCTTTTTATTTGCGAGCGTTATAATTTTCTGGCGTTACTTTGGTGGCGCAGAAGATCCAGCGCTCAAGGCAGACTTCTTTGGTTTCTCGCGCGAACTTCGTTCTTAGACAAGCATTTCTACTGGCAGTAGTTGCACTACTGTTTGCCACGACGCTAGTTAGCGCGCATGGTAGCGGTACGCTTGTCCATCAGGACATTGTAGAGCCTTACCAACTCAGCGTCTGGGTAGACCCAGATCCAATGGTGATTGGTGAGGCGCACATTACGGTTGGCGTTGGGCGTGCGGAAGATGGCGCGGCCATTACCAATGCGATTGTAGAAGTTGCCATCACTGACCCAGATGGCGCTGTGACAGGGTCACTAGCGACTACAGAAAAATCGGTCAATAAATTCTTATACGAAGCAGACTCTGTTATTACGCAAACAGGGCTGCATAAAATTAGCGTAACCGTAAATAGTCCAGCGGGTATTGCCCAAACAGCCTTTGAAATTCAGGCTGAACAGCCGCGAAACCCATGGATTATGCGTATCGGTATCGGAGCCGTGCTGATTGCCATTATTGTGGCCTGGCGCGTCCGTTCACAAAAAATAAACTCTTGAACTAGCACTGCATTTATGTGCAGTTGCCAAAAAAGTCGAAGTAGAACATGGCGAATCTAAGCATCGCACCCGAAGTTGAAAAAGTCTCTACCTTCAAGACCCTATCTGTCTTGTTCAAATGGCGAGTTGTTAGCTTGCTATTATTTTCCTCTGTCGGCGGCGCATTTCTCGCTGCTGGTGGCTGGCCAGGGTGGGCGAATACCGGGTTAGTCTTGCTAACGGGTGGCTTAGCTGCCTCTGGCTCTGGTGCACTCAACCAGTGGTGGGAAAAAGACAAAGACAGTCTGATGGACCGGACAAAATTGCGACCACTCGCCAATGACACCTTGTCTTGGGCGCGTTGGGTCCCGCTCATCGCTTCTTTGATGATTATTGTCCCAGTAGCTGTGGTGTATCCATTCAATGCGCCATTGGCCTTCTTTTTGCTTCTAGGTGCAGTGATCTACGTCTTCATCTACACTATGTGGCTCAAACCTCGTACGCTAACCAACATTGTGATTGGGGGCGCGGCAGGTAGTGCAGCTGTGCTTAGTGGCAGTGCTGCGGTTGGTAATTGGGCCGACCCCGGTGCGGTTGTTTTGGCGCTGCTAGTGTTCCTCTGGACACCATCGCACTTTTGGAGCCTCGCCATCATGTATCGGGATGATTACATGCGTAGTGACGTACCAATGTTGCCAACCAAGACGAGCCCTCGTGCCGCAGGTTGGTGGGTTATGTTGCACACCATTGCCACTGCCGTCGCTGCCTGGATGCTGGTTGGTCACCCTAGCCTTGGCTGGATCTATCTCGTCCCAGTTGGTCTGGCGACTATTGATCTGGTACGCCGCAATATCAAGCTCATCAATGAACCTGAACGTGAAAATGCGCTTTCGCTGTTCAAGTCTTCCAATATCTATCTAGCGATCATCGTCCTGACAGCTTGCATTGATGCAGTCATTGGATAAAAGACAACGGAGTTAGTGACATGGCGGGCCATGTCACCCTGTAACACTGTACAACGCTGACGCCACGGCTTGCCGTGGCGTTTTTGATTCCGCATGCCGAAAAAATGTTTTTTGAGCGGTTAAGTCTGATGTAACCAATTCAGGCTGATTTAGTAACCCACAAGTTGAATTCCACATGACACAGTCAAAATACAAAGCATTTGCAGGCACATTTCACGTCGCAGGTTATTCACCAGACGGCGACTCTATTCGGTTTGAGCCAAGCAATGTGGCTGCTTTTACTGAGTTTCTTGGGATCAAGACGCGCCGTGATCGCAAGTATCAGCTGCGGCTTGAAGCCATTGACGCGTTGGAAACACACTACGAAGGATTCCGCCAGCCGCGCGTGCAAGCTTTGTCTGCGCTTGAACGGTTGTTAGAAGGTGTTGATATCTCGGACATCAAATACAGTTTGGCTGACAAGGAGATTGTGTTAGCTGATGATGCAAAACAAGGCTTTGTCTTGACACGCTCGGTGGATGTATTCAAGCGCCCTGTCGTCTACGTATTTGGCAACACTGCCCATGACCTTGAAGACACACGTGCTTATGAGGCTAGTGAAGTTAGCATTGAGAGCAGTGTGAATTTTCAAATGGCGGCTAAAGGATATGTGTATCCGACGTTTTACAACACAATGGATAGTCAGTTTTTGGCGACATTTCAGACCGCGTTTAAGGTTGCACGCGAAAATCGTGTTGGGCTTTGGTTCAACGATAAATCATTTGAGTTGCCAATTACTGGCATCCACCAGCTTGAGACCGATGTGATTATTTTTCCGAAGTTATTCAGGCGCTTAGTGAAGTTTGCCTCACGGTACAGCGACTGGGATGAATTCCCTGCATATATCAAGAAAAATGGCGGTTCGGTAGTGGTAGAAGGACAAGATATTGGTGAAGGATTTTGGCGTCATATTGACTACGACGCAGACAGCAATGTAATTAGATTGCTTACTAATCCAGAAGAGTTGATCTTCAAACCGAAAAAATAAGCTTTGCTTGAAAGATGCTTTAGACACTACGTTTCTGCGTGGTGTTTTTGATCCTAGATGTATTGCTAGCGAACGGGACTTGAATCAAAAAAGGCGATTGAAAACTCAATCGCCTTGAATATGTTCGTCTTGCGTAGAGGCTTATTTACCGATTGCTGCGGTGATGAGGCCGTACTCACCAGTAAAGCTTCCCAAAGCCTTAGCAATCACTGCGCCATGTGGTGCGCTGTTGTTGACAACTGCAAATCCTGGGGTGTCAGAGGCGACTAGCTTGTCACCTGGGTTCACATCACCAATTACTTTGATTTGCTCGATGCCAGCGAAAATGACATCGCCATTTTCATCAATGACACCAACTACGTTGCGGTCACCATAGCTTGCGCAAGCTTCAAAGTCGCGAGCTGGCGCTGCTGAGACACACATCACATTACCGATCGCGAGTTCAACATTGATGGTTTCGCTAATGTAATCGCGGGCCAAGCTGCCTGCATCGTTCGTAACATGATTGAACTGTAAGCTTGGTGCACCTGTATGGTCTTCGTGGTCAAACCCGGTGACTGGAATAATGCGATCGTGCAAAATAGCGTCAATACCAGCTTCGCTTGCTTGTTCACTAGTCACTTCGCCAACCACATCAATGTCGCCGCTGCCAATTTGGCGGGCTACGACTTGCGGATTAGTAATGGTCGATGAGTCGCCTTGGTCATAAGATTCTGACGATCCACCAGTGTTGATGCGCATGGTGGTGTTACCAGGGCTACTTGCAATTGAGGCAGTTGAGCTGTTTGCTGTAATGAGTAACATTTGCCCACTAGCCAAGGTGACTTGCCCGCGCTCAATGCGGCCATCGCCGTGTGAAATTTCATAGCGATAAATACCAATATCATATTGGCCGAAAATTGGAGCACTTGTAGTAACCTGACCTTCAGCGACAACAACGTTGTCTCGCGTGTAGAGGCGATAGCTGTAGTCATGGTCAGTGTTAACAAAGGTAATAGTGCCTTTTGGGGTGGCAGCGAAAGATGGTGCAACTGTTCCCAGTGCAATGAGGATGGTGAATATACCTGTAAATACAATTTTTAAACGTTTCATTTTCTTACCTACTTAATAGAGTGCATTTTCTCAACCTGTATGTAACCATCGTATAAGACACGTAGGTTGCGGATCATTTAGGAACTGTTGAGATAGAAAAACTTGCCAATTAATACTTAATATGAAACGGTTTATAAATGGTTTGTTGCAATAACCGTGCCGTGTCATATTTAGTGTATTACACAAGCTGTAACAGTTAGTATTAATGTTTTATACGTAATGAGAGAACAGCTGCATTTATGAGCATCTGTGCCGATATACATTTGCTTGGTGAAGTGCTACTACGGAGGTCTTGAGAGTTGAGGAGAGTGCGGCTAAAGTTTCTCTAATATTTTTTATTAGTTATAAATTTGTTTAGTATTTGCCAGACATGTAATACAATAGAAGTATCTGAAAAGGGGTGTGAACAACTAGTCCAATAGTCGCGTTAGTGTGTCCCCAAAATTATTTGTTCAAACAAAAAAGATGTTAATTAATTCAAAAGCAAAGAGCTTTATTCTCGCGATTGTTATTGCGGCTCTTAGCGCACTTGCCATTATTATTTCTCCGGCGCGCGCACAAACTGGTGCCCCTGTTTTACCGGACCTCGCCAGCGTTACATTCGCAGACATTGGGTTAGATTACTATTACATTTTGCGCCGTTCTCAAACCGTGCAAGAACAGGGTACAGTTTGGCCGCAAATGCCAACGATGGGCGGCCCAATTACCTTGGCGGTGCCAGTAGGTAGCTATACGTACGAACTTTATCGTGAAGACGGTTTCATTGAGTATGGTCAGTTCACGCTAACGCCTGGGCAATTGGTCATTGTTACTTCTACCGCAACCACAACAAAGGTGTCTACTCAAAATGGTGGCACTACTCTTAGTACAGTAACTGATGGGATTGTGGCCGAAATGGGTAGTAGCGTGGGGCTCAGAATCTCAGCACCAGCAACTGTAACAACCACAACGTCGTCAAGTGTTGGAACTGTCAATGAAAATGCTATTCCAGCAACGTCTGTCACGGAATATACCGTGCAGGCTGGCGATACTATCGGTTCTGTTGCAACAGCATTTGGTCATGATCCAAAAGTGTTGTTGGCAATTAATCCAATCATCGCAGCACGCGCTGGAAATACGTTGAACCCTGGTGAAATTATTTTGATCCCCGGCGTCTTCAATGATGCGCAAACAGTGGCTGGTCCAGCAGTGGCAACGCCACCGCCAGCTCCAACAGTGCCATCTAATCCATCAATGGCAGTGGTTGCTGAGAGTTCACCAAGCGTAGGGTTTGGTCTGGGCGATGTTCTATGTATTGATCCTGCAAATCCAAATCCAGATGCATTGGTTCTGTGTACAGTACCGGGTAGTCCACTCGTAACGGCTGTGGCTGGGGCGGACGGTCAGTCCGTGTTAGTTGGTACGGCATCAATCAAGGTGTCTGGGCCAGTGCAAGTGGGTGACTTCTTGGTTGCCTCTAGCATCCCTGGGGTTGCAGTCGTCAACAACAATCCGGCACCAGGAACTGTGATAGCACAGGCATTAGAAGTCAATCCGAACGGGACAGCGACCATTCGGGCACTCATCCGGAAGTTCTAATCCTCTAAATAACTGAAATAGAAAAGGCAGCCAAAAGGCTGCCTTTTTTGTTTGAAGAGATAAGGGTGGCTGTCTACAGCTTGTCAACTCGTGCTTTAATTTGCGCCAGCTCACCTTCGATGTTGCCCAGCGAGTTCTTGGCTTCATCTAGTTTGCCTGTCTCAGTACGGACAAAGCGTGCATAAGGTGCAATTGCTGTGTTGTGGCGCTGCATAATGCGTTCTAGCTCGCCAGTAAACTGTTGATTCAGTGTGCGGACAATGCGTTTACGCATATTGGCAATCTTTTCACGGAAGTCGCGTTCAGCAGAGCGACGGCGAGCAGGAATAACAAACAACCCCAGTGCAGCAACTACGCTACCTAAGATAATCCCAGTTGCATCGGCAGCCGCGGTCGCTGCGATTGCTGCTACGGCTGCGCCTAGCCCAATTGCGCCAACTTCAATCATGGCTAAGGTCGCTACAGCGGATTGTGCCCCATCGGCGAGAAGCTCGGCTTCATATTTGCGATCGTACTTTTGAACAACGCGACTCACTTCGTTGGTCATTTGTTCAAATAGACGCTCGCGTTCGTAACGGAATGAGGCGTTGGCGTCGTCACCAATCAAATTGGCTTGGTGGGCGCGGCGTCGTTCGGCTAAGTAGTCGTTGACTGCTTGCCACTGGCGCAGGTCAGCATCGACGAGCCAGTCAATAATTTCATTGACTTTGCGTTCAATTTGCTCTGGTACGCCAGCAGTGACCTGCTCTTCAAAGCCACGCTGAATCTCTTCCTTACGAGTTAGTTGCCAAACTTTGCTAATGCGGAAGATGCTATCGAAGAAATCACGCCCACGTTGTTCCATTTCAAGCAAAATATTGTCTACGCCTTGTAGGTGTAAATCAAAATCGCGCTTCATGTCAGTTTCGAAGGTGCTCATTTGACCTTCAACGTTGTTGAGCATCATTAGATCTTCCGCTAACAGTTCGCGCTGCTCTTCAATTGCGCCAAGGTAACGTGAGGTCAGGTGCGTGCCTACGCCAACCGGATTTGCGAGCTTGAGCTTGAGACGGCTGGCTTCATCCAGCGTTTCCTTGATGTAGCGCTCTAGCGGTTCAAATTGGCTTGAAGGCCACAGGTCAGGTTCGCCTGTTTTAGCTTTGAACGCTTGTAGTGCGCTAATTGGGAAGATTTCAACATCAATGCCCAATGTTTCACGCGTACTTTGCCGAATGAAGTTAACAATTTGGGCGCGTTCTTCTTCATTTTGAACATAGTCGATCTTGTTCAGCACGACGACCACTTTCTTGCCCCAGTCACGAATGGGAGCCAAGAAAGCACGTTCACTTTCAGAAAAGGCTCGGTCGGCAGAGATAAGGAAAAGCACTAAGTCAGAGCGCGGTACAAAGTCAGTGGTAAGTTCTTCGTGTTCGCGGAAAATTGCGTTCGCGCCAGGCGTGTCTACAATGCTAATGTCACGGAGGACATCTGCTGGGGCTGTAATCACCCGAATCTTTTCTGGGGTGACTTCATCTGACACAACATCGCCATAGCGCAGAATATTGATGTCTTGTGTTGTTGGTAGATTGCCTTCTGCCAATAATTTTTCGCCAAGAATGGCATTGATGAAACTGCTTTTGCCGGTGTTGTACTCGCCCACAATTACTAAAAGAAAGAGATCATCTAGTTGACGAATAGAATCGTCGAGCGTTACAAGGTCTTCGGCGGTAGCATTAAAAGACTTCAGTGTGCGGTAGAGCTGTTCTAAAGCTGCTTTTTCGTCACTGAGGAGTTGTTCGTGTTGTTTATTTAGTATTTCCATTGAAATCCCAAAGCTGCAAAGTTAAAGCAAGGCGCAGCTTCTATATGTACTTAGATGTCTGATTTTCAATCCGGACACGCAAAAGCGCAATAGATTTTGCATTTCATATACATCTCTAACGCACAAACGGCGTTTGTCAAAGCAAGCGTATCATTAAAGCGAGGTGGAAATTGTTTTTGATGACTACAGTGTGTACATGCCCTGTCCAGATTCCAACGCTTGCCCTACCTTGCCGCCGCAATTCCTATTGTGATAAAATTCGCAAACGATTTTACAAGTCGTGTTGAGCCTAAAAACGCTGTGTCATTTTTTTAGGGTGCCATAGCAATTCGCTAAAAATTCCGCTCAAACATTATCCTTTAATAAGGTCTACGTTACATGCCCATAGAAAGCTTGATAAACGATTATTTGCCGATCTTGGTCCTGCTCGTGTTAGCAACCGGGTTAGCCTGTTTGATCGTCATCATTGGGACTGTCATGGGTCCTAAAAAACCATCTCAGACAAAAGGCATGGCCTATGAATCTGGGATGACTCCTATCGGCTCTGCAGTTCGTCGCGTTCCAATTCGCTACTACCTCGTTGCAGTGCTATTCATCCTCTTCGATATTGAAGTAATGTTCTTTGTGCCATGGGCTGTCTCCCTCAAAAAGATGGGTGCTTTCAGCTTTTGGTCAATGATGATCTTTACATTTGTGCTTACCATCGGCTTGATCTATGAATGGAAAGTCGGTGCGTTAGACTGGGAATAATCTTATGGGTCTTGAACAAAAAGCCGGAGATTTGGGCGTTGTTACCGCCCGCTTAGAAGACGTTGTCAACTGGGGCCGCACCTACGCGATGTGGCCAATGTTGTTTGGTCTCGCTTGTTGTGCAATTGAAATGATTGCAACACAGTCTTCAAACTACGATGCATCTCGTTTCGGGATGGAACTGATGCGCCCTTCGCCACGCCAATCAGACTTGATGATTGTTGCTGGCCGCGTTACTCGCAAAATGGCACCAGTTGTCCGCCGCTTGTACGACCAAATGCCAGAACCAAAGTGGGTTATTGCAATGGGTGACTGTGCATCTTGTAGTGGTGTGTTCAATAACTATGCGCTAGTTCAAGGTGTAGATGAAGTCGTACCAGTTGATGTTTACATTGCTGGTTGCCCTCCACGCCCAGAAGCGTTGTTGAATGGCTTCATGACCTTGCACGAAAAAGTAAAGAACGAAAAACTCTCTCACTGGTCATAATTGCTGATGAGTCATCTTGAAACAACTCTCGCTGCTCTTGAGGCAGAACACCCAGGTGTAATTCAAGAAAAAATCGAGTTTCGTGGTGAAACGACGATTGTGGTTGCGCCAGACAGTGTGAAAGCAGTCTTGGCGTTTTTGAAAGACACGCCAGAGCTTGACTACAACTTCTTAGCGGATTTGGCTGCGGTGGATTACTCACCAGCAGAACCACGCTTTGCAGTGTCATACATTCCTTATTCAATGCGTTACAACACGCGTTTCCGCGTGAAGACATTCGCTGCTGACAGCTATGAGCCAGAATTGGAAACAGTTTCTGACATTTATCTGTCTGCTAACTGGCAAGAGCGCGAAGCTTACGACATGATGGGAATTAACTTTGTTGGTCACCCAGACATGCGTCGCATTTTGATGCCAGCAGACTGGGAAGGCCACCCGCATCGGAAAGATTACCCACTAGGCTATGAAGAAGTTCAGTTCTCCTTCAATCGCCGTGATGTGGATAAGCGTAAGAATTACGCAAAGAGATCATAAGTTATGAGTCAAATTGAACAAGTCGACGCAACTGTAAACGATC
>JAHDBS010000120.1 GCA_020630225.1 Anaerolineales bacterium
TACAACACCAACCGCAACATCCCCGTCACGGCAATCACCAACACTAAGCCAATCGCAAACGTTCGGTAATTACGGTCACCAGTACGGCGGAAGATCCAAATCCCAATGCTAATCCCAATCAACATTGGCACGAGGAAGTACCCTAGCATCTGCAACTGCTGCTGCCCGATCAAGCCAAAGCCTGCATCAAAAATGATGGAGTAGAGGTCTGACAGAAAAAAGATAATGACCATCGAGGCTCGCATGACCGCAGCAGTGCGGCCTGACGAAAGCAAGAAAAGCGATAGCACCATCCCCGCCAACCCCGCTAGGCCGTTCGCAATCCCGGCTGGAATACCCACAATCCAATCTGGTGCAGTGAACTTGGGCACAATCTTGACTTGCTGTAGCAGCAGCGTCACCGCCAGCACGAAAATCGCGCTGTACAAAATAAGCTGTACTGTGTAATTCGGCAGATAGTCCAACGCCCAGACCCCAATTGGGATCCCGATCATCAGGCCGACAAACGTCCACATCACCCACTTCCAGTCGACATCGCCCCAAATATCGCGCAGCATCCAAATGCTGGCGAGCGTTTCGAGCATTAGAATGACCGGGCGCACCTCTTTGGTCTGAAACGAAAACGAGAGGAGGCCAATGGTGATGGCAGAAAAGCCAAAGCCTGAAAAGCCACGCACAATGCCAGCAAAGAAGATGATGGCCATGCCAATGATGAGTGTTGTTGTGTCCATAAGAGAGACTCAACGCAGAGACGCTGAGGTCACGGAGAGAGAACAACAATGCCTCTTCCGCGCTTTCTGCATCTCCGCGTTGTAATTATTCGCCTTTGAATTTAAGTGTCGATTGTCGTTCGCGATTTATGACTAACTGTGTCACATCAGGCCGCGAGTAGTGCCCGACGGGGTCAAAGTTTTGGCGTTCGGCACGCACCTTTTGATGATCGATGGTCGCCGTGTAAAGTCCTTCTGCGCCGACTTGCGGCTCGATAACAAAGCTACCGTCTGGTGCAGTGAGGCACGAGCCACCATTGGCGAGCATGTCTTCGCAGTTTTCAAGAATCTTGTCTAGATGTGGCGTATCCGCAGGGAAGTCTGCTTTGCGCATCAGGCCTGAGACCGCGATGACATAAGACCGCCCTTCCTTGGCCATAAACTGGGCAATATCTTCAGTGTTGCGACGCCCACCGGGCCACACTGAGACATGCAGGTCTTCACCTTGGGCATACAGGGCTGCGCGCGGTAGTGGCATCCAGTTTTCCCAGCAGTTGAGGCCACCCACGGTAAACGCTCCTAACGCATGTGTCCGTAAGCCGTTGCCATCTCCCGGCGACCATGTCAGACGCTCTTCATAAGTCGGCATCAACTTGCGATGCACGGACTGAATCTCGCCTTGTTTATCGATGTACACCAGAGACGCATAGCCGCTGTGCCCACCGCGATCTGCTGGGCGTTCATAAATCCCCAGATAAATCGCAATCCGCGTCTGCTGAGCTAAAGCACAAAGTTCATCAAGGTGTCCCGCTTCAATCTGGATCGCCTGATCCAAATAGTGCGCGTGAATATCCTTTTGCACGGGCGAATTGAACTGCGCCCCATTGGTGCGTTCAAGCCAAAACGGATAGCCGGGCAAGGTGGCTTCGCCAAACACAACTAAGTCACAGCCTTGCGCGGCAGCATCGGCAGTGTAGGCGCAAATTTTTTCGAGCGTTTTTTTGCGGTTTAGCCAGACCGGCGCGATCTGCGCCAAGCCGACGTTGAGGGTATCTTTGGACATGGAAAGATTATAGAATACGCGCATGCCCACACTTGATGCGATCTACGCCTATCCGTTGAAATCTGCACGGGCAATGGCGTTATCCTCAGCAAACTTAGATACGCAAGGCCTGCCACAAGACCGCCGCCTCGTCATTGTTAACCAACGTGGCGTTGTTGTGACGCAGAAAGATTGTCCAGCGCTGACAAAAATTCAAGCCGATTTAGTTGATGAGCACATCACCTTAACCGCTGCTGGAATGCCAGTCTACCAACAGTCTATTCAGTCTGCTGGCAACGCCATCAAAGGTCAGTTCTATTTTGATCAGGTCACATTTGTGGACCAAGGTGACGCTGCCGCACGCTGGCTAAGCAACGCGCTGGATCAACCTGTTCGCCTCGCAACTAGCCTCAACGCGTTCGAACGAAGACCTCCTAGCGAATACCAGATTGGACGCTTTGATGCCTCACAGCAACGCTTTGCATATATGGGGCATGTCCTCATTACTAATACGGCATCATTGGCAGACTTAAATTCCAAACTTGCCGACCCACTGCCCATGGATCGGTTTCGGCCAAACTTAGTCATCAACACGGACTTGCCGTTTGTGGAAGACCAATGGTTACGCTTTCGCATTGGCGCGGCCGAGTTTGAAGGCACCATGACCTGCGAACGCTGCATTATGACAACGCAAGATCAGTCAACTGGGCAACGCGGCAAAGAGCCGTTGCGGACATTATCGAAATATCGAAAGTTCTCTGGCGGAATGCTTAGCGGTATTGTCTTTGGGATTTATGCCAATGTGGTTGTGCCTGGCACCATCAACGTTGGTGATTCGCTTGAACTACTTGAACAAGGTGCTGTTGCCGGTGCAACCCAACAGCAATCGACACTCCCTACCCCATAACGCATCTGAATTATTCCTATGTCACAACTCGAACTTACTTATCTGAATGCTGCCGATGTAAAAGCCCTCAACCTGACAGATGCGGAAATCCTGTCTGCAATTGAAGGCAGTTTGGTCGCGCAAGGCAATGACCAAACCGTCATTGGCCCACGCGCGCATCTCATTCCAGACCGTGAAACCATCAACGGTCACTTCAACGTCTTACGCGGTTACATTGCGCCTTATGGTCTGGCCGGCGTCAAAGTCGTGGGGGATTATGTCGATAACTACAAGAAGGGGTTGCCATCTGAACTCGCTACCCTCATCCTGATGGATGCGCAAACTGGTGCGCCAGTCGCCTTTATTGACGCCAGCCTGATTACCGACATTCGCACGGGGGCTATCACCGCAATTGGGGCTAAACACTTGGCACCCAAGAACCCGAAGATTTTGGGCCATATTGGCGCTCGTGGTACAGCTTACTGGAACGTTCGCTTGCTAGACCATCTGTATGACTTTGAAGAGATCCGTGTGCATTCCCGCCGCCCAGAAAGTCGCGAGGCCTTTGCTGCAAAACTAGAAGCCGATCTCGGTAAGCCCATTGTGGTAACTGACAACTGGGAAGACTGTCTCAAAGGTGCTGACATCATGGTTGAGGCCTCCCGCCTAAATCAACCAACGCCGTTGTTCAAAACTGAGTGGATCAAACCCGGCTCACTCGTCATTCCATATGGCACCCACAGTACGGTCGAAGACAACTTACCCGACATCGCCAGCAAATTCGTTGTCGATGACTGGGGTCAATGTCTAGTTGGCCCGTTTGGCTGCTTCCGCCGTCATGTCGATAGTGGTCAAGTGACCCAAGACACCATCCATGGTGAGCTTGGTCAAATCTGTGCTGGCAACCTCCCCGGCCGCGAAAGCGATGATGAAACCATCATCCTCTGGCATCGTGGGCTTTCCACCTCAGACATTGCCCTTGGCTATGGCATGCTGGAGAAAGCAAAGAAGATGGGTATTGGGCAGACATTGACGTTCCGCTAAATGCGTAACGTGCAATTCGTATTAATTGAATTCACCGCAACGCATTTCGCTATCGTAAATACTGCTGGTTACCCAAGCATCTTACGCATTATTCATTACGCATTAGCATGATCACACTAACTTCCCCACAATCCATCAACTGGGAAACCGTGCAGGCAGTTGCCTATGACAACGCGACTGTCAGTATTGCCCCAGACTTACTCGCCCGCGTGGAAGCGGGTCGCAAACGCTTCCAACAGCTCATTGAGGATGGCATTCCTTGCTATGGTGTCACCACTGGCCTTGGGGATTTAGTCACAGTCAAACTGAGCGAAGCCGAGCGCCAAGACCTCCCGCATAACATTTTGCGGGCCCGCGCTGCCGCGATTGGTGCTCCATTGCCCAAGCCGGTTGTGCGCGCACTCATGCTCTGCAAGCTATTCAACTTCTTGACGGGTGCAGATGGCGTTTCAGTCGAGCTGTGTCAGTTCTTAGTCGATCGGCTCAACGATGGCTTTACGCCGTGGGTACCCAGTCTTGGACACGGCATGGCCGCCGATGCCACGGCTCATACACATACATTCCAAACGTTTATTGGCGAAGGCTATGTCCTCACCGATGAAGGCACTCGAATTACGGCCGCCAGCGCCTTAGCAGCCCGCAACGCTGCGCCCATGCAACTCGGCAAAAAAGAAGGGTTGGCACTGCTGAATGGCATTGCCGCCGCCCCAGCCTACGCAATGGACATGCATCGCCAAGTCAAACAAGCGCTTGATCTGGCAACGGCTGTCTCTGCCGTGGCCTCTGAAGCCGTCGCCGCCCCGCAAGACTCGCTAGATGCAGCCTTGCTCCCAGTGGTGCAAGACAGCGGCACAGCAATTGTTATTGCCCAAATGCAACCTTATTTGGAAGACAGTGACATTACACCAGTGAAGCTCCAGTCGGCTGTGTCTTATCGCATTATTCCGCAGGTGCATGGCGCACTTTGGGATGCGCTAACTGTCTGGCAGCAGCAAATTGAAAACGCAATTCATTGCTTCAGTGACAACCCGTGGATGGATGCTGACGACGGTCGGTTTCTGTCAGTGGGGGTGTTTCATAATCAGCATTTGGTCAATCAGGCCGAACAGATCGCGATTGCGCTGGCACACGTTGGGGCGCTGAGCGTGCGGCGCCTGCATCGCTTGCTAATGCCAATCAATACTGGCCTCAATCCGCAGTTAGCCCCCCGCCCGGGTCTAGATGCTGGTCTGGTAGTGGCGCACAAAGCAGCCGTTGGCATTGCCTCCCGCTTGAAACAACTTGCGAACCCAGTATCGCTCTACACAGATGAAACGTCCGTCGGTCAGGAAGACTATATGTCACTCGCCATTTCAACCATGGCCCGTTTACCAGAAATGGTGAAGCT
Source organism: Anaerolineales bacterium (assembly GCA_020630225.1). Lineage (GTDB taxonomy): Bacteria > Chloroflexota > Anaerolineae > Anaerolineales > UBA6668 > JAHDIM01. The sequence goes on from JAHDBS010000120.1 coordinate 5,070, forward strand.
CACAGAAATGATTTTGGCCTATGAAATGCTAGGCGCACTCACAGCACTCAATCAGCGCGGTGTTAAGGCCGGCTTGCAAACTGAAGTGCTCCGCGCCTACTTCGCAGACAAAATTGATCCGCTAGAAAAAGACCGTTCACCGGGACCAGATGTAGAAACCGTGCTGGCTACTTTTGCAGAGAAAAACTTTCGCAATCTTTTGTAACGTCGCCCTCATTACGCACTATGGCTCGCAAACGCTCTTCCCGTCGCAATCGTGATAGCTCTGTAACGACCATTGCTACACCAACAACGCATCATGGTGTGCAAGGAGGACAATATGCGCCATTGTCACAGACGCAACTCACTCAAGTTGATCACGCCATCCGTGAAGTCCTGACTGAGATTGGGTTCTCCGAAGCGCCCCCCATTGTGGTTGAGACCGTATTGGCCGCTGGCGGCACCCTGACTGCTGCTGGGCGCCTATGTTTTGCAGCCACCACGGTTGATCAATTTCTAACGCATGCCCAGCGCGACTTTACGCTGTATGGGCAAACGCCGGGGGTCGAACTACATCTCAGTGGCAAGACAGTCTATGCCGGCTCCGGTGGCGCTGCTCCACAAGTAGTAGATCTGGATACTGGTGAATATCGTGACTCCACGCTCAACGATCTCTACGCTGCCGCGCGTCTGGTCGATAAGCTCGACCATTTGCATTTTTTCAGTCGCTCGCTCGTTGCGCGAGATATGCCCGACCCGCTAAGCTTGGATATCAACACGGCTTATGCCAGTCTCAAAGGCACGCGCAAACACGTTTGCACCAGCATTAGTGATCCAGCGCATGTCAGCCCTATTGCGGAGATGTGCTTCGCAATTGCAGGATCGCAAGCTGCGTTTGTCGAAAAACCGTTTCTCTCGCTCAATATCAATCATTCTGTGCCCCCGCTGCGGTTGCATCAAGAGTCGTGTGAGGTGATGGCTGAGGCCGTCAAACTTGGCATTCCAGTGCATTGCAATACCTTTGGGCAACTTGGCGCGTCCGGACCTGTGACTCTCATTGGGTCTGTGGTGCAAAACATTGCTGAGTCACTTGCGGGCATGCTGTTTGCTTGGCTAATTGACCCAGCAGCTAAGGCCATTTTGGGTGCTCGACCGATGATCACGGATTTACGCACTGGCGCGATGTCGGGTGGCAGCGGCGAACAGGCCTTAGCAATGGCCGCCACCACGCAAGTTGCGCAGTATTACAACCTGCCGAACACCTGCATCGCTGGCGCAACCGATAGCAAAATTCCAGACGCCCAAAGCGGCTATGAAAAAGCGCTGACCGTTACCTTAGCCGCGCAAGCCGGCTGCAATATGATCACCCAAGCCTGTGGCATGCAAGCCGGGCTAATGGCCGTCGCCTTCGAAAGCTATGTAATTGATAACGATATGATCGGCAGTATTATGCGGTCGCTAGGCCCGCTGGAAGTGTCAGACGCTAGCCTCGCCGTGCAATCGATGCGAGACGTAGTCAATGGGGAAGGCCATTTTCTAGGCCATGCGGACACCTACGCCCGCATGCAAACCGACTTTTTATACCCAGAAATTGCTGACAGACAGTCGCCCGCCGAATGGGAAGCTGCTGGCGGAAAAGACATGCGTGAACGCGCAATTGCGCGAACGAAAGAGATTTTGGCGACGCATTGGCCGGAGCATGTGTCGACCGATACGGATATAAAGTTACAAGCACTCTTCAATCTTCAATTGAACGGTAGAGATAGGAGCTAGTGATAGAGGCTTGGTTACATTAGATAACGTGTTGGATGAGCTATGAAACCTCTATCTCGAGTGCGAAGCACGTCCTCTATCCTCTATCTTGATCATGAAAATCGCAATCATCGGAACCGGCGCCATGGGCTCCGTCTACGCCGCTTTACTTGCCGACGCAGGCAATGAAATTCACGCTGTCGATCTCTGGCAAGCGCATGTTGACGCGATCAACACTACAGGGTTACGCGTGACGGGCGCGAGTGGCGACCGCACCGTGACTAGCATCCAAGCCACTCGCAATTTAGCAGATGTTGGCGCTTGTGATCTCTACATCATCGCCACGAAGGCGTCTGGGGTTGGGAGCGCAGCCAAGGCCATTGCCCCGCTCATGCGACCCGATTCGCTCGTGTTGACCATCCAAAATGGCCTTGGGTCGGGTGAGCGCATTGCGCAATACATGCCAACCGACAACGTGCTCTTAGGGGTGGCAGACGGCTTTGGTGCCGCTATGAAGGATCCCGGTCACGCCCATCACAATTCGATGAAGCTGATCCGGTTGGGCGAGATGAATGGTGGATTGACAGCGCGACTCGACACGCTCACCCAAGTCTGGGTCGCTGCGGGTTTCAATGCCAAGGCGTTTGCGGACATCAATCAGCTTATTTGGGAAAAGTACTTGTGCAACGTCACCCTAAGTGGGCCTTGCACTGTATTTGACTGCACCTTAGGCGAACTGATGGCAAACGAGACGTGGTGGCACATCGCGTTAGGCTGCACGCAAGAAGCTTACAGACTGGGGCAAGCCAAGCACATCAACTTCGCGTTTGACGACCCCATCGACTATGTCACCGCCTTCGCGTCACGCATGCCGCAAGCGCGGCCTTCAATGTTGCTCGACCATCACGCCAAGCGCCGCTCTGAAATCGATGCGATCAATGGGATGGCGGTGGAGTTAGGCCAGCAGCTTGGTATTCCTACGCCCTATAACGAGACTATTAGCGCCATGGTGCGCCGCCTCGAAGAGAAGTTTTGATTTTCTGCCGCAGACGAGGGAGACGAGAAAGAAATGATCGAATGACATCCACCTCGTCCATCTCGTCCGCGGCTAATTCCTTATGAAGCTAGCAACATTTATTCACAACAGCACCATCCATTACGGAACCGTCAATCAAGATAGCGTCACGCCTGTCAGCCCTGAATTTCAAGCCAAATATCCATCGTTACGACTGGTATTCGCGGCAGATGCCCTTGACCAGCTCAACGCTGATGTTGCGCACCGCGCGCCTGAACTAACGCTAGACGCCGTTCAGTTACTACCGCCCATTCATGATCCAGAGCGGGTGTATGCAGCTGGTTTGAACTATCCCAAATACTATCCACTGGATAACACTTGGGTGCCAAAGCCAGAGAATCCGGTGCTGTTTGCAAAGTTACCCGGCACGCTCGTGGGTCACGCACAAGCGCTCGAACTACCGCGCGGCGACGCCGCCAACACATTTGATTACGAAGGCGAAATTGTGGCCGTCATCGGTAAAGCTGGACGCTACATTGCCGTTGAAGACGCCTACGCGTATGTCGCTGGCTACACGGCGATGAACGAAGGCTCTGTGCGGGCGTGGCAGAAACATAGCGTGCATGCTGGCAAGAACTTTGCAAACTCGGGCAGTTGCGGGCCGTGGCTGGTCACCGCCGATGAAATCGCTGATCCAACTGCGATCACATTACAAACACGCTTGAACGGCGAGCTTGTCCAGTCCACAACTGCGCGTGAAATGTTCTACTCCATCGCCGAACTCATTAGCTACATTTCACACACGATCGATCTTCGTCCGGGTGACCTCATCGCCACTGGTTCGCCAGAAGGCTCCGGGGGCAGCCGCACCCCAAAACGGTTCTTACGCGCTGGGGATGTTGTTGAAGTGGCAGTCGGCGGCGTTGGCACGCTTCGCAATCGGGTCACTGCTGAGTAGCGCGAATCTTGCCCCCTTGTCGGCGTTCTTCCACGGTCACCCGCAGCTAGAATTCTAGTGCCATGACCACTGCAATCGAAACGCTGGCGACGTTTGTCGCAAACACCGACTTTGCGCCAGACACCACAACCGTTACCAGCGCGCGTGATGCGCTCATCGACACGCTCGGATGCATTCTGACGGGGGCACGTGAAGACGTCGGCAAAAATACTGTCACCGCCCTAAGCGATTGGGGCACAGGTTCAGCGCCTGTCATTGGCACCACGAAGACACTTCCGGTCCCGTGGGCGGCACTTGCCAACGGGAGCGCCAGCCACATCCTTGAATTTGATGACTGGGAAATCCCCGGCAATACCCACCCCAGTGGCGTTCTGTTCGCGGCGATATTGGCCCAGGCGGCCACCCGCCCTACTTCTGGCAAAGCAATCTTAGAGGCTTACATCGCTGGTTTTGAAGTGATCGCCCGCGTTGGGGAAGCGGTCAACTACGTTCATTACGCAAACGGTTGGCACTCGACCGCCACCTTGGGCGCGCTTGGCGCTGCTGCCGCAGTGGCGCGTCTACGCAGGCTTTCCGCTGAGCAAACCGCGCATGCGATTGCGATCTCTGTTAGCCAAGCAGTCGGCTATGCCACGCAGTTTGGCTCAAACACAAAGCCGTTACAAGCGGGCTTTGCTGCCAAAGCAGGCGTAGTCTGTGCGAGCTTAGCCGCCCAAGGATTAACCGGGCAGTGGCATGCCTTAGAAAGCGACAATGGTTTCAATGCGCTCATGGCCCATGCTGACCCTGAACGTTTTGCCGCCAATTTCCGAACACCGGGCACTCCGCTAGCACTGACCGAATATGGATTGGTCATCAAGCCGTATCCGTCTTGTGGCTATACCCACCGTCTCATCGACTGTGCATTGCAGTTGCGTGATCGCGTTCTGCCGCAGTTGGATGACATCGTCCAGATGACGGCCTCTTTACCTAATTTTCATGGGGCAATCTTGCCCTTCCAACAACCGCAGGATCGGCCTGAAGCGGTCTTTAGCCTGCCATTTTGTATTGCGCTAGCGCTAGTCAAAGGCCACGTCACTTTGCAAGACTTCGAGGACGAAGCGTGGACAGAGCCGCAGATCATGCGCCTGATTCAAACCGTTGAAAAACAAATGCGCGTGCCCAAAAATCCGGATGTTAACTACGACCCAGCCGAGCCAGACTGGATCGAGATCACGTTACGCGATGGGACTGTGTTGCGCAGTGAAGTTGCCTATCCGCTTGGGGCGGCCCCAAACAATATGAGTTCCGCTCAAATTCTTGAAAAGTTTGAGAGTAACCTTGCCTTTTGTCAGGGTGACATTGATGGCTTTGAAGCGGCAATTGCGGCGCTCAAGACTTGGGAAACTGCCGACGATATCAATGCTGTGATTGCGCCGTTTTGTGTTGAAGCAAGGCGCTAAAATTTCTTTCTCTAATGAAACCACTTGACGGAATACTCGTTGTCTCGATTGAACAGGCCGTTGCCGCGCCCATGGCAACTTGTCGCTTGGCCGATGCTGGGGCGCGCGTGATCAAAATTGAACGCGATACTGGCGACTTTGGCCGCGGCTATGACGATGTTGTCCACGGCGAATCATCGTATTTTGTGTGGCTAAATCGAGGCAAAGAATCGGCAGTGTTGAACTTGAAAGACGCTGACGATATGGCCCTGTTGGAACGCATGCTAGCCAAAGCCGATGTATTTGTGCAAAACCTCGCCCCCGGTGCGACTGAGCGGCTTGGCATTGGCTCTGCCGCCCTGCGCGAACGCTATCCACGGTTGATTACCTGCGATATTTCGGGCTATGGCGAAGGGGACTATAGCTACATGAAAGCCTACGACTTCCTCGTCCAAAGCGAATCGGGGCTGGTATCGATTTCCGGTGGCGAGAATGAAGTTGGACGCATTGGCGTCTCAATCTGCGATATTGGCACAGGTATGAACGCGTTTGGCGGCATTATGCAAGCGCTGTTTCTACGGGAACGCACGGGCAAAGGTAGCGCGGTAAAAGCATCTCTGTTCGCAACCGCAGCCGAATGGATGCAGGTGCCTCTGGCGCATTACGAATTTGGCGGCAACGCACCCAAACGCGTTGGCCTCAATCATCCGTCAATTGCACCCTATGGGGGGTATCAGACCAAAGACGGCGAAACGGTAGTGATTTCTATTCAAAACAATCGGGAATGGGCGCGTTTTGCAGAGCAAATTTTGCAACGCCCCGACATGGTTACCGACGAGCGTTTTGCGACCAACAATGCCCGCGTCGCCAACCGGCCTGAAATGAACATTGCCATCGATGCCGCCTTTGGCACGCACACGCGGGCTGAATTACTACCACTGTTGCGTGCGGCTGCAATTGCCTATGGCTCTGTCAATTCCGTTGCTGACCTGTCGCAACATCCGGCGCTTCAGAGACGCGAGATGCTCGTGAATGGCGAAATCGCTAGCCTGATTGGCCCCGCCATCGCGATGGACTACGATGATGAACAGTATGCAG
>JAHDBS010000596.1 GCA_020630225.1 Anaerolineales bacterium
TCTTTGGACACCCACTTGCAGAAGAACCAAACTCACCCATTCAACCGGATGCAACATTGCAGATTTCTAATCCAGAAAAAACGATACACTATGCGCTGGTCACAAAATTGATGGGGATTGATGATTATTCTCAGGCGTTGAATGGCTTCCTCGGCACAGGGCATGTACATCCGGCGCATCCAAAAGTGACCATTTCTGATATGCAAGCGCTGTATGCATATGATCTGATTGACAAAACCTACCATACGGTTGTGACTGAAAAGATCATCTTGCACGTTGATGCAGCAGCCCCAGATGCCTAACATACCGTAAACACAAAAGCCCCTAGAACATCACTGCTCTAGGGGCTTCTTTATGCGCTAGGCAACGCGGTTACTTTTCGGCAATCGCAATGATGTGGAAACGGCTGTTGTCGTAGCCACCATCTTCTGGTTCTGCAACTTGTACCATGGAGCAAGCGCTGTTCGCCTCTTGCCAAACTTGGGCTTGGCGCACATTTTCCTCGTCATCGTGTTCTGTACAGGCCAATACAACCGGTGGCTTGTTTGATGCGAAGAAGCCAGAGTTGTAATTCACTTGGTAAGTCGCATCGTCGGAGTAGTCAACAGTGTCGATGTTGTTGTCATAATACCCATCTTCGTCTGTTTTGCCAGTGCGGCTAATGTAACCACAGGCAATTTTATAGTCGCTAGCGTTGCCGCCAGACGCGACCTGTCCAATGGCGACAAGGGTAAACCATTCATCATTGAGCTCGCTATTTTGATCAAACACCTTGATGGTCACGCGGTCAGCATAAATTGCGCTGATGACAACTGAGCGATAGTCGGAGCTAGCTTCATTTGGACTGTAACGAGCCAAGGTGGCGGCGACGGTTGGTGGAGTCAGGAATGGCTTCGCAAAATGAATGGTGTAGATGCCAGTGGCACCAGAAGACAGTCCTGAGCTACCGTAATTGATTTCAAATTCCTTGTTGTTGGTGCCGTCTACCAGACATGCCACAATGTGGAGATTGCTAACATCTGCGTCTGGCGTGTCACCGGTGGCAGCTAAGAAGCTGTAGGGCAAGTCGCGCAGGCCATCATTGTCGTAGCCGTCTTGGTCATAAGTGTCAACTTTGCAATATGAACGGCGCGCTGAGTCATCTTCGCTAAAGTGCTCAATGCGGGCTTGCTTTTCGCTGTCTGCAATTGGGGTCACAATGACGGCTGGGTTGCGGTTGAACCCACTATCAAATTCGATCGTCGTGCGTCCCGTTGCAGTGTCATCGATTTTATCGACGTTTGCGTGTTGCTTGCTGGTGTCTACGCGAATGTTGCTGTTGTCATTTTTTGTGACGCCATATGCGATATTGAAACTCATCAGATTTATTCCTCTCTAGATTGAATTAGGTACTACTTTGTGTGTTTTCAGTGGCAAGTGCGCAACAATGCGGGCTTGCTTGACATGACTATATGAATCGCCCGCGAGTTAATCGGGAGTAGATCGTGAGTGGGCGAATGCGTCGGCTCACGGTTGACAAAAGATGGGTCTAAACAACTATCGATCTTTGCAGAGGGAGACTATAATTAAGTAAGAGTAGTAAGGATTTGGTTTGATGATGTAGTTGAGGGCAAGGCAATTGATTAGAGTGCAGACGTTAGGTGCGCCGCGGGTAGAGATTGATGGAGAAACGACAGCGATTCGGACGCGCAAAGCTTTGGCCTTGCTTGTCTACTTAGCAGTCACCAAAGAAGTCCATAGTCGCGCGGCACTGGCCACGCTATTCTGGCCCACGGTTGAGCGCACCAA
>JAHDBS010000597.1 GCA_020630225.1 Anaerolineales bacterium
AATCGCAAAAATAGTTGTTTATTCCTGTGCTGGGTGCTAATGTAGTATTAGCTAACCTTTGCAAAAACTCTTGTTGTTCTTTGTCTCTATATGCTCAAATTATTGAAATCCTTTGCAGTCTTTGGGCTGCTCGCAACCCTGTTTTTTAGTCTGTCTGGCGCCGCTGTTGCGCAGAATAAGACTGTTGTCTGGGAACGGCATGATGTCGAACTAACTGTGAACACAGACGGCACGATGCACGTGATCGAAACACAGGAAATTAGTTTCCTTACGGGGACGTTTACAGAGGGGTATGTCTACCGGCTAAAAGCGAATACGGAAGACTTGCGCGACTTCAAAGTTTACGAGCCAACGCAGCCCTATACTGAAGGGCGGGGCGGTGACTACACCTACCATGTCATTGATCGTGGCAACAGCTATGAGATTGTCTGGAATTTTCCGCAAGAGCGAAATTCAACGCGCACCTATGTGATGGAATACATTGTGGATGGCCCAGTGCGGCAGTATGAAACCGGCGATGTACTCAGCTGGTTTGCTATTCCTGATGACCACGCGTTCCCGATCGAAGAATCAACCATTACTATTCACTTGCCTGAAGGCACAGAGTTTATTCGTGAACCAGAGATTGAAAGCTCTAATCGTGCATTTTGGGAGACCTCAGAGAATAACCGAACCGCAACAATCACAGTCGCTGGCCCTATTCAGGCCTATGACGGTGTAAATGTGCGCGTTGGCTTTGAACATGGCGCGATCAACGCTCCAGCGCCAAGCTGGCAAGCGGCTGTTGATGCGCAAATTGCAGCCGATGCGCAGCGCGCGCGTATTCAGCCGTTCCTTGACCTTGGTGCAGGCATTCTTGGTTTGCTTGGTGCGATATTTGGTCCGCTAAGCATTTATCTGCTTTGGTTCCTGCGCGGAAAAGATCCAGATCCAGGTCCAATTCCAGATTATCTAACTGAACCACCTTCGGATCTAGCCCCAGGCCTGGCTGGTGTTCTGATTGATGAAACTGCAGATATGCATGACATTACTGCAACGTTAGTCGATTTTGCGCGTAGAGGGTTTGTAGAGCTAGTTGAAGAACAGCGCAGTGGGGCACTTAAGTCCATCAAGCGCACGTTTGTGTTCAAGAAGTTGGCTGAGCCAACAAAAGAGAACTCAGCGCAGTATGAGCGTGATCTCTTCACAAATTTCTTTCTACGGAAGGATGAACGCTCAGTTAGTAAAACATTGCCGCGTTCGTTTCATACAACGTTGCCCGCAGTAAAAAGCAAAATGTATGCTGATGTCACTGAAAAGGGATATTTCAGTGGGGCGCCAGATAAAGTCACTAGCCGTTATCTTATGCTTGGCGTTGCCAGCATGATTGGGTCAGTTTTATTTCTTGTCTTTTCATCGGCAATGCTCTCTAGCTTTACGGGCTTAGCTGTTTGTATTGGAATTGGTCCGATCTTGTTCTCCATTGGGATATTAGTCATGGCGCGCTACATGCCGGTCAAGACTGAAGTCGGGTCACGTGAAGCTGCAAAGTGGAATGCATTCAAGACCTATCTGCAAAATATTGATAAGTTCTCAGACTTAGAGCACGTTACAGATAAATTCGAAGAGTACTTGCCTTATGCCATTGCATTTGGCATTGAAAGACGCTGGATTCACATCTTCTCTGAAATCCCAACAACGCCTACGCCAGGCTGGTATCGTCCCATCTGGGTAGGTGGCGGTCGACCATATGGTCGTGGTGTCTATATGCCCGGAACTGGTCGCTCTGGCGGAGGCATTGG
>JAHDBS010000121.1:0-2244 GCA_020630225.1 Anaerolineales bacterium
TATACAACCTCAGTCATCACCGACTATCGCGGCACACCCTATACAGTTGCTTGGATGCTAGACAAGTTCAAAATCAACTCAGCTAATGTTTTTTCTGGCGCAGTTGGTGATAGCCAAGTCGACCTTGAATTTATTATTGGCGCCGACTTCAAGGTGCCTAGCTTCTAACCTTTGTAATTGTTGTTAGCTGACTAGCCCCTTTCGACTATGTCTCTTTTTTCGCGCGGTTACCAACTCTTCGCGTAAACTGTGGGCATGACACTCCTGACTGACTACAATCAATTTGCTGGGACACATTGGGAAACCGGCAGTATTCATAATCATCTTGCGGCACAGAAATTTGTTGCGCCGCAAACTGGCAAACCGCTAAGCGAAGCTATGTTGCTTGGGATTAGTGGGGGGCTAGTGTTTGGATATTTCTTCTTCAACTATGAAGGTTTAGGCCCGCAAGTTGCCCTCCTGACCCGCAATACGTTTGATCCAGTAGAAACATTGCTGTCACGCTTGGGCGTGGTTCAAACTGTAAAACAATCGACTAAGGCTGAAAAAGGCCGTCAAAACCTCGTTAACTGCCTTGAAAATGGCATTGCTCCAATTGTGTGGGCAGATATGTTCATGCTGCCGCATGCCACCATCAAAATGCCTGAAATGTGGGGCATGATGCCTTTAGTGGTCTACGGGTATGCTGAGCAGGTCACGCATGTTGCTGATCGCGCGCAGGTTGGGCTAACCGTGCCAACCGATATTTTTGATGCTGCGCGTAGCCGCGTGAAAAAAGATAAACATCGTTTGCTGACGCTGAGTGCGCCCAATTGGGAGAAGCTACCGAACGCAATCCGCGCTGGATTACAGCAATCGGTTGCGCTGTTTCTAGAGAAGCCGCCAAAGGGCAGTAAGAATAATTTTGGCGCAGCGGCTTACCAAAACTGGATCAAGCTGCTGACAAAGCCAAAGACCGCCAAAAGTTGGGCGAAGGTTCTGCCTGCGGGACAAGCAATGTATGCTGGGCAGGTTGATGTATTTGACCGCAGTGCCACCTTTGGCCAAGCAACAGGCGGGGCCGAACGCGATATGTTTGCTGATTTCCTTGACGAAGCGAGTACAGTCTTGCAATTGCCTGAACTGGCTGAAATCTCGCTAAATTTTCGGGAAAGCGCCATGCTATGGCGTCAGCTCGGTGAAATTGTGCTGCCCGACTCAGTCGATGTGTTCGGACAAACTCGCGCCCTCATTGAAAAGCGGCGCGACGTTTTCCATCAGCAAGGTAGTGTAGCAATAGCAGACATTGATGCAATTAGCGCTGAGTTGAAAACCATTCGCGAACAGATGCAAACAGACTATCCATTGGACGAAGTACAAGCAGAAACCATGCGCCAAGCAATGGCAGCCAAGATAGCAGATATTCATGACTTGGAGCTGAGTGGCATGCAGGCGTTGAAGGCTATTATTTTGTAATACCAAAACACTCGGTAGTGACATGGCACGCCATGTCACTACCGAGTATATAAAAACCCTATGAACACCTACATCTCGCTTTTACGCGGCATCAATGTCAGCGGGCAGAAAAAGATAAAAATGGCGGACTTGCGCCAGCTCTACACTGAGCTTGGCTTTCAGAACGTCAAAACGTACCTGCAAAGTGGCAATGTTGTCTTTCAAACAGAGTCCACAGATCAGGCTGCGTTGGCGTCTCAAATTGCAGCTGCCATTCATAGCAAATATGGCTTTGAAGTTCCCATTCTCATGCGCACATTGGCTGACCTGCAACGGATTGTCGAAACCTCACCTTACCGTGATCAAGAGATCAAGCTGTTGTATGTGACGTTTTTCAACGCTGCACCAGACTCAGCATTGCTAGACGCAATGACAGCTCCTGACAATATTCCTGATGAATTTACAACTGGCGTGGATGAACTCTTCTTATTTGTGCCAGGTGGGTATGGCCGCACCAAGCTGAATAATAATTGGGTTGAGCGTAAACTGAAGATTTCTTGCACAACGCGTAATTGGAAAACGATCAATGCATTAATTGATCTTGCAGTGTAGGGAAATCTAGGAAATGCAAGCTTATATCTGCGTCACTTGTGGCGTTCAATATGCGATGTCCGAACATCCGCCAACATACTGCAAAATCTGCATGGATGAGCGGCAATACGTTGGATATGCTGGCCAGCAATGGACAACGCAAGCTGAATTAGCAGCATCGCGCGCCAACCGAATTGCGTTATTGGAGCCGAATCTGTA
>JAHDBS010000121.1:2344-11177 GCA_020630225.1 Anaerolineales bacterium
CTTGGTTGATGCGACCACACCAAGCTATTCAATTTTGGGACGGCGATAAATTAGAACTACAGCCAGATGTGACCATCCAACGGGTTGGTGGGCATTTCGAAGGGTGCTGCGTCTGTCACTGGGCAGACGGGGGGGCAGGCAAGGGTGCGTTACTAACTGGGGATAGTATTTATGTGGTGTCCGACCGGCGCTGGGTAAGCTTTATGCATAGCTTCCCAAACCTCATTCCGCTGTCTGCGCCCAAGGTGGCACAGATTGCCGATGCAGTCGCCGCGTACCGTTTTGAGCGGTTATACAGCGGCTGGTGGCAAACGGTTGTGGATGGTGATGCGGACGCGGTCGTGCAACGTAGTGCGCAGCGCTATATTGCCGCCCTTACTGATTAGCGACTTTTCCCTCAGCTGCGGCGGCCACAGTCTTTGCAATGCGGGTTTGACGGGTTGCGTCACGTTTGGCAGTTTTTATCCACCACAGTAAGCCTTTGCGGACAGATAGCGAGAAACTGTTGTAATTTGCCTCTGCCGTCGGATTAGCGGCGAGTGCAACCGCTAAATCTTCTGGCACAATGCCCGCTTCTACGCTGTCATAAACAGTCCAAGAGCCATCAGCTTTGGCGGCTTCAATTTGCTGCAGTGCATGCGCAGTCAGTAAACCCGCAGGAATAAGTTTTTCTAAGCGCGTTTTGTTGAGCCGCGACCAGGGACTGCCTTTTTTACGACGGCAGAAATACAACATTGTGCGGTCATCATCTAAACGCCGCGGTAGACTGTCAATCCAGCCAAAGCAAAGTGCTTCTTCCACAGTGGCATCGTAGTCAACATATTTATCCCCACAATGCTTCTTGTACGTGACTAACCAAACGTTTTCTTTGGTCAGATAGTGCTCAGCAAGCCACTCACGCCACTGTTGGCGACTAGTGACTTCAAATTGCTCTACATCAGCTAGCCGCTTCGCCATATTTTGCGCGCCAATCGTCTTCAAGCATGCTCATTAGAATGCCGTTCTGATACTTGCCTTCCCACAGTAAGACATCACGCTGCACACCTTCTTTAACAAAGCCAATTTTTTCGTAAACATACTGCGCTCGCGGATTGAAATCATAGACCTCAAGCGCAATCCGATGCAGTCCTAGCGTTTCAAATCCGTGTTTCAGAATTAGATAGGTTGCTTCGCTGCCATAGCCCTTGTTGTAATACTGCTTGCCAGCCATTGCAATACGAAACTGGGCACTGCGCGTGTCCATATCAATTTCATTGAGAACGACTTCCCCAATATAAGTTGGGTCATCTTTCAACGTGATGGCGTAGTCGACACGATCGTCCGCGTCAAATAAGCGGGCGCAGAAATTTTCAACCTGTTCAAAAGTGAAGCTAGCCGTTGTTCCGGTGAGGCGCATACCTTCTTCATCATCCAGAGCTGCAAACATGCCCGGTGCATCTGTTTTGACAATGGGGCGGAGATTGATGAGGGTGCCAGAGAGATTAGGTTTTGGAAGAGTCATGGGAATGAAATAGTGCGTATTGCGTAGTTTGTTTCATTGTGATGTTCAGCTGTCAATGCCACTGAATACCTTTTGGCGACGCACCACGCAGTACGCACTAAATTTGTGAATTGGTTTGTGTAACTAGCCTATGGTTTATTGCGTTGCAGCATCCGTGGGTATGGACTTGCTTCCCGAATATGCCCGAGACCACAGATCCAAGCGATGGTGCGTTCGAGGCCCATGCCAAAGCCAGAGTGGGGTTGGCTACCAAATTTGCGTAAGTCCAAGTACCAGTCGTAGTTTTCAACAGGCAAATCATGGGCTTTGATGGCTTCTAGCAATTGATCATGGTCATGAATGCGCTGTGAGCCGCCAATGACTTCACCATAGCCTTCTGGCGCGAGTAAGTCGGCTGAGTAGCAAACTTCTGGTCGATCTTCATGCGGGGTCATGTAAAACGCTTTGACCTGCGTTGGATAACCAGTGACAAATACTGGTTTTTCAAATTGCTGCGTCAACACGGTTTCATGTGGGGAGCCAAAATCGTCACCCCATTCGATCTTCAGCATTTCTTTGCGTTCTGGATCGGTTTCTTCTTCACGTAACTTGTGCAGCATGTCAATTGCTTCATCGTAAGTGATGCGTGGGAAGGGTGCGACCACCTTTTCAAGCGCAGTTGTGTCGCGTTCGAGAATTTCAAGCTCAGCTTTGTGTTGCTTGAGCACGGTTTGCACGACGTGTTCGGTGAACTGTTCTTCAACTTCTAGTAACTGATCCAGCGTGCAGAAGGCAATTTCTGGCTCAATCATCCAAAACTCGGTCAGGTGCCGGCGGGTTTTACTCTTTTCAGCCCGGAAGGTTGGGCCAAAGCAGTAGACTTTGCCAAACGCAGCCATGTTGGCTTCATTGTAAAGCTGACCCGTTTGCGCCAAGTAAGATGGATCGCCAAAGTAGTCAATTTCAAACAGCGTTGAAGTGCCTTCAGCAGCGGCAGGCGTAATAATTGGCGTGGTGACTTCCATAAAGCCATTGGTATCCAGCCATTCCCGCATGGATCGCATGATGGTGCTGCGGATGCGCATAATTGCCCATTGGCGTTGCGACCGCAACCATAGGTGCCGATTGTCAGCTAAGAATTCCACACCGTGTTCTTTCGGCGTGATTGGATATTCACTGCTGATTTGAACGACTTCAACCTTAGAGAGCCCAACTTCATAGCCACCAGGTGTGCCAGGCGCACGATCATCCGCGCGGACTGTTCCGGTAACGCGCACAGAAGATTCTTGCGTGAGTGATTTCGCAGCAGCAAATGACTCTTCATCGATCTCTTTTTTGAAGGCGACACATTGGATAATGCCTGTGCCGTCGCGCAGTTGTAAAAACTGCAAGCGGCCTTTGCCAGTTTTGGCATAAATCCAGCCTTCCAATGTCACTTCTTGGCCTTCATGAGAGCCAATGTCTTGAATTCGAACAACGGGCATGTGTGTAAAAAGCTCCTAAAATAGAGTATGTTAGTTTGACATTCTGTTAGTTGAATAGGTGTCTGATACCGTCGACAGCAATCTTTGCTTAGCTGTCAATCAACTAATGTTTTCATTATATCCCGTTCCAAGAGTAAAATTGATTCATGGAAATAAATGCCGTTCTCCAGAATTTGCCGGTCAACCTCAGTGGCTCTGAAAAGCTCTTCTTACAAAAAGCATATGACTATGCTGCTGAACACCATGAAGGTCAGACGCGTCGCTCTGGAGAGGCATACATTAGCCACTGTGTGGCCGTTGCCCAAATTCTGGTTGACTTGAAGTTGCCAACGGCGGCAATTGCAGCAGGACTGCTCCATGATGTGGTCGAAGACACGCCCGTTACTGTAGAAGATCTAACTGAAGAATTTAGCCAAGAAGTTGCCACAATGGTCAACGGGGTCACCAAAATTACGCAACAAGTGCGTGGTAATGATCCCGGTACAGGGGAGTTGGTAGCGACTGGTGTACTCAAAGAACGCATGCAGGCGGAGACTATTCGCAAGACTATTCTCGCTATGCATGATGATGTGCGCATTATGCTCATCAAACTAGCCGATCGTTTGCACAATATGCGCACCTTGCAATATATGCGACCAGACAAGCAAGTTCGCATTGCGCGTGAGACGATGGAAATTTTTGCGCCGGTTGCTAATCGGCTTGGGATTTGGCAAATCAAGTGGGAGTTAGAAGACCTCTCGTTCCGCTACCTCGAAAACGATACCTACAAAAATATCGCAAAACAGCTGAACGAACGCCGTAGCGAGCGCGAAGCCACAATCAATCAGATTATTACGGAAATTGAAGATCTGCTGGCAGAGAATGAAATCACAGCCAAGGTCTATGGGCGTCCGAAACATATTTACTCCATTTGGAAAAAGATGGAGCGGAAGAGCATTGGCTTCGATCAGCTTTTTGATGTGCGCGGTATGCGGGTCATTGTGCAGCATCGTGATCAATCTCCCGCTGAAACTAAAGCCGAGTGGGACCGGCGCGAGCGCATTGCCAAAAACGATTGTTACGTTGCGATTGGGATTGTTCACAACCGTTGGCCGCCAATTCGGCAAGAGTGGGACGACTATATCGGGACGCCGAAAGACAATTTCTACCGCTCACTGCACACAGCTGTTATTGCTGACGATGGGAAAACGCTGGAAGTACAGGTGCGAACGGAAGAAATGCACCAAGAAGCAGAGTACGGGATTGCGGCGCACTGGCGTTACAAAGAAGGTGGTGTTAAGCACGAACGCTCATATGAAAAACGTATTGAGTGGTTGCGCTCAACCATGGCTTGGCGCGATGACATCTCTGATGGACAAGATTTCATCCAAGCACTCAAGTCAGATGTGTTTCCCAATCGGGTCTACACCTTCTCGCCTAAGGGCCAAATCATTGACTTGCCAACAGGGTCTACTGCAGTTGATTTTGCCTATCACATTCATACCAGCGTAGGTGAACGCTGTCGGGGTGCCAAGGTCAATGGCAAGCTGGTTTCTCTCAATCACAAGCTGAAGTCGGGCGATCAAGTTGAAATTTTGACTGCTAAGCGCGGTGGCCCTAGCCGCGATTGGTTGAACCCTGATCTTGAATACGTAGCGTCTGCGCGCGCACGCAGCAAAATTCGTGCATTTTTCAAGAAGCAAGACCGCGACCTCAATTTAGAAACTGGCCGCAATATGTTGGATCGCGAACTGAAACGATTCAATTTGCCGCAAATTGCGTTGGATGAAATTGCTAAAATCTGTGGCTTTACCAAGGTTGATGAGTTCTTCATAGCCATTGGCGCCGGGGAGTTACATCCGCAGTCGGTGCTTAACAAAGTTGTTCGCTACGTTCGCGCGCAAGATGAAACTGCCGCTGATCAGTTACCTCCGGTTGAGGCTATGCCGCGTTTCCCTGCTTCGCCAACTGGGGAAGTGCGCGTGATGGGCGCAGGGGGCATGATGACCAGTATTGCCCGCTGCTGCAGCCCTGTACCAGGCGATGACATCATTGGGTACACTACCCAACTCAAAGGGGTGACGGTCCATCGTTCTGACTGCCCGAATGTACTTCATACGCGCAAAAGCGAACGCTTAATTGAAGTTTCTTGGACGCGAGGGAACAATAGTAAACACTATCATGTGCCAATCAAAATAGTTGCTTATGATCGCCGTGGGCTGCTGCGTGATATCTCAACACTGTTGACAAACCTGCAGGTCAATATGACTCAGCTTGATATGCCTGACATTTCCAAGTCAGATTTTGTCGAAATGGGCATGACGTTGGAAGTTGAACGGCTAGATCAATTACACCGCGCGATGTCCAAAATTAGCCAGCTCAAGAACGTGATTGAAGTGCGCCGAACTGCGACCTAAATATCACCATAAATCGCGCTGCTGCCTGTGCAGCGCAACTCCTATAAAGTTCTTACGTAAAGATCAGTGACCAACTGCGCAAGAATGCCGTCTGATTGAATAGCGACACTCGTAAGGACTTGACTGATGAAATTCCCATTTCGCCGAAAAAAACAAGAAGATTTTGATCCATTGCAACTTGGTATGCCGCAGCAGCAGGTGATCCAAGTTTCGCCGACTGGTGCGGCCATGGTCACTCACACCGCGGGCAAAGTTGACCTAGTATTCGTGATTGATACGACCGGGTCTATGTCGACGAAGATCAACGGATTGTTGAAGACGTGCAATAAGTTTGTAGACCAGTTTTCTCGCATCGGACTAGACCATCGCATTGCGATTATGGCGTTTGGCGATTTGAAAATCCCTGAAGATAAAATTGTCACGACCAAATTTACGTCAGACATTGAGGTGACGAAGAAGAGCCTGCTGAACATCCCGCGTTTTAGCGGTGGTGGCAATGAAGGTGAGTCGTCGCTAGAGGCAATGCACAAAGCCATCGATATGAAATATCGTGAAGATGCGGTCAAAGTGCTGATTCTCATTACAGATGAGCCGGCGCATCAGGATGGCATGACAGCTGCGAGTTTGACTAAAATGCTAACCGCTAATGATTTTCTTGTGTTTACCGTTGCGCCTAACATTGGCTATTACAAAAATATGGCGAAGGTCAACGGG
Organism: Anaerolineales bacterium; assembly: GCA_020630225.1. Classification (GTDB taxonomy): domain Bacteria; phylum Chloroflexota; class Anaerolineae; order Anaerolineales; family UBA6668; genus JAHDIM01. Next base: position 8,419 of record JAHDBS010000121.1, read on the forward strand.
GGCAAGTGGTACAAAGTCGGCAGACGAACCGACTTTACGGACATGCTGAAAATGTTTCACCACATTGCGAACAAGGTCACGCAAACTGTGCGCGATGTCTACACGTTAGGGGATGGCAGCGTGGCAAACTATAGGCGGCTATCTGCGCCCAAATAGTGCGTTAGACAATTAGCGTTTCAAGTGCCCGTAAGGAAAGCAGTGGGATTACCCGCTGCTTTTTTTCTTTAAGCAACGTGCTTTTTTCGCGTAACTCGGCGCGACTGAGCCAGCCCCAGAAAGTGACTGTTGCTTGGTGTGAGCCTAATGAGACCCAGTCTGAAGGATCAATTGTCAATGTGTCATCAAGGGCGGTGCTGTAAAGCGACAACAGATCGGGAACAGTTGCGCAGCGGATTGCGGTAATGCCTGCAAAGTCATTCTCTAGAGCAAGTGAGACGCCTTTTTTTACGTCAACACGTTCGGTAATTTTTTTGTTATTGCTGTCTTTGCCAATGACTAAAAGCGCTGTTTCAGTTTCGCTGATCAGCGTAAGTGGGGCTAATGGTTGCGTTCGCCAACGGTTAGTAAGCGTTGGGTAAATCGCGGTAGCAGCTGTCTTCGCTGCGCCAGTGACGCTCGCGAAGAGAAATATGGAATCTTCACCAAAACTGGGATTCACAAAAGCCTTGAGTGGCAGAGCAGCCACTTGTTTTAAGGGGTGAGTAAAGGTGTCATCAAGTCGGATGCACTGTAGGTGTAGCCGTCTATGATTGAGGGTTGCGGGAAACTGTTCGCGTTGTAAAAATGCAAGCGGCGGCTGTTTAGCCACTGGCACTGACGCTGATTTTGCCCATTCAAGCAATGTTTGCTCAGCTAACGTGGCTGTATAAATTTGCTGTAAATGCTGAGTGATGTTGAGTTGCCCATACTTCAAATAAAAAAGGGAGTCGCAGGCACGGCGACTCCCTTTCTCAATAGCTATTGCGCTTACTGGTAGTGAGACAATCTCAGCTGGGCTGCGCATTAGGGCAGTAAGTAAGCTTCCATTTCTGAGTAACGGACAGTTAAGTTGCGCGTTACACGTGACCCAACCCACAAGCCAAATTGGCCGCTTGCGAAAGCATCGTCTTGCATGGAATACACTTCAATGCCGTCAATGTAGAACGTAAAGTTGCTGCCTTTTGCTTCTACACCAAGCGCATGTTGGCGGTTGACTGGATAGCGAATATGACGACTGAATGTCCAATCGGTTAGCCAATTGACATTCCCGTTTTCAACTTTCATAACGCGGAACTTGCGCGTACAGTCAATGACAAACGCATAATAGTTGCTTGAATTCTGAACCCGAAACGCGATCCCGATTTTGTCTTCAAACCCACAGGTTGCTTCAACATCTGCTTTGACCTGCACGAAGAAGTCTTGCGCGGTCTTTGCCTTGAGTCGCAGAGAGAAGGTATTGGGGTCTTTTTGAATGTATTTGAATTGACCGTCTTCAACAACAACTGAGCTAGATGCAGTTTCGCTTAAATCCCAGAAGCCACCATCAACAAAGAAATCTAAAAAGATCGGATCACTAAGCTCTGGTGTTGCAACAACAAAAGTTGGCTCTGGTGTTGGTTCAGGAGTCGGCGTGTTCGTTGGTTCAGCCGTAGCCGTAGCAGTTGGTTCAGGCGTGCTGGTTGGTTCTGCTGTTGGCGTGTCTGTCGGTGCATCCGTTGGTGCGGCAGTAGGCTCTACGGTTGGTTCTTCAGTTGGCGCCAGGGTAGGCGTCGGTTCCTCAGTAGGCTCCTCGGTCGGCGCTACCTCTTCTGCTGTTGGTTCTTCAGTTGGAACCTCAGTCGGTTCCTCTGTAGGTTCAAGCGTTGCCGTTGGCGCTTCAGTTGGCGCTTCGGGTTCGGCAGTTGGCTCTTCAGGAACATCTGTCGGTGCCTCAGTTGGCTCAGGTGCTGCTGTCGGCTCTTCTACTTGGGCGACTTCTTCAGCAGGCGGATCTGTAGGCATTGCTTCGAGCGTTAACTGCACAGACTCAGCAATGACCTCAGGTCGTGGGCTACAAGCTGCCAAGAGCAAAAGGGTTATTGAAAGAAATAATAGACTAATACGTGTGTTCATAAACAATCTGATCAAACGTCAAAAAGTATTACACACAATGCAAGATTTGTGGGTAATCATTGGACTACGGTTTTGGTTAACTGCCCGTAACCCAAGTTGACGATTTCAGTCACAGCATGCGGCTGTGCCGAGTGATCCGGTTATTCAGTGATCCGATAGACCAATAGATTATCGAAAATGGTCGCAGCGGCGTTACTAAAGCGTGTGCCGCTGTACAGGCCAAAGCGGCCTTCAGTGTAAGTGTTGTCTTCTACTTCAACGCTAGTGAGCTGCGTGCCGTTAGCGTACATGGTGATGTTGTCACCAACAGTGCGCACACCTAGAACGTTGAAAATATTGTCGCGATCAGCATTGATCGCGTTAGAAGCGGTCCAAGGCACAATTGTTTCGAAGGTTCCGCTGTTGTAACGTAACAAGCGATATTCCCCTTCACAATTGATGCCGAATAAGTAGAAGTTGAAGCCGTCTTGAACTCGGAAGATCAAACCATAGTGGTCGTCTGCATTACATTTGACATGCGTGGCTTCCCCTTGATAGTAGAAGTCAGCAGCAGCGCGGCCATTGAACGTCCAGTTCATGCGATGGTAATCGCTAATGCGAATGACATATGATTCGTTTTCGATAGCGCCGCTTGTGACTGCGTCGCGGTAAGTTTCCCAAAAGTCACC
>JAHDBS010000122.1 GCA_020630225.1 Anaerolineales bacterium
GGACGGCAAGCGCCTGCGCATATTGCCATTCCAATTGGACGCGTGTCACGCAGTCATGCCCAGATTCAGGCGACACACAGTGGCTACTTTTTGACGGACTTACGCAGTCGCAATGGTACCTTTGTGAATGGCAATCCGGTCAACTCTGACCCTGTGCGGCTACTTGGTGGAGATGAAATTGTGCTCGGCGGCGTGGTGAGTTTGAAATTCGAAGACCCCAACGAGACGGTGCAAGGGCCAATGTTAGGCAAGCTCGAAGGCGTTTGGATTGACCCGACAACCGATGCCGTCTGGATCGATGCGCAACAATTGCAACCAGCGATCTCCGTTGCGCAACTGACCTTACTCAAACTACTTCACGACAACGGCGAACGCATTACCACCCGTCCTGAAATTATTGCCACCGTCTGGCCGGACGTTGATCCCGCTGGCGTCAGCGGCGAAGCAATCGATGGATTGATCAAGCGCCTACGGAAGCGCTTGCGTGAAGGGCCGCTTGGGAAGGACTATATTGAGGTCATGCGTGGGCATGGGATACGGTTGCGTAACTAACCGTGGAAATATTAGAAGGTGGTCGACCTGACGTCATCAAACGCATTGGTGACACCGTTCAGCGCCCTGCTGGACCGTGGACACCCGCGACCCAAGCGTTACTCCAGCATCTCCATCAGCAAGGGTTTCATGGCGCGCCAACGCCGCATGGCATCACAAATGATGGGAATGAATTAGTCTCGTTCATCCCCGGTCACGTCAGTAATTACCCACTTAGTGCCGCTGCTAAAAGCACAACCGCACTGACTTCAGCGGCCACATTGCTACGCGATTTCCATCGTGCTAGCGCAACATTTCTAACTGCCAAAACCCAAGCCTATACATGGCAATTGCCCGCTAGACCGAATGCAGATGTCATTTGTCACGGCGATTTTGCGCCCTATAACGTGGTTCTCAATGGGGAAACTGCCATTGCAATCATCGACTTTGACACGGCTCATCCAGCGCCACGATTGTGGGACATAGCTTACGCGCTCTACCGCTGGGCACCGTTCACCCGACCAGACAACACGGATGGGTTTGGTAGTACCGCGCAACAAATTCAACGTGCAACGTTGTTTTGCGATCACTATGGGCTTGACGCTAAAGAGCGTTCAGCGCTACCTCTGCTAATTGTTGAGCGGCTCTATGTCATGGTGGACACCATCGTCAACGGTGCTGCACAAGGAAACACAGCCTTTCAAGCCAACCTTGCCGATGGACATCATCTGCTCTACATTGCTGATGCTGAGTATGTAAAAGCACAGGCAAAGATCATAGCCACTGGATTGCAACAATGAACAAAAACAGCCTTAGCAATTAGTCTGCACCTTGCATTGGAAGCGACAAAATCTAGGATAAAAGGTGAGAAGCAAAATCAAAGGTCAGCGCCGTCACCGGAATCAAAAAAGCCATATCGTAAATTGATATGGCTTTTCATGTTGACGAATTCTGAAGCGTTATTCGTATCGTAACGCTTCAATTGGGCTAAGCCGCGATGCGCGAAACGCAGGGTAAATCCCAAAGACAATCCCGACCAGCGCGACAACGGAAAATGCCAGAATAACTGACCCCATCGTCACTTGCGCATCGAGTAGATCGAAGCGTCGGACTAGCGCGGAAACACCCCAGCCAAAGGCCACCCCAATCGCCCCACCGATCAGGCTGAGCATCATTGTCTCAATCAAGAATTGCGTGAGGATCGTCGCCCTACGTGCGCCGACCGCTTTACGCAGGCCAATCTCTCGGGTGCGTTCGGTGACAGACACCAGCATAATGTTCATCACGCCAATCCCACCAACCAGCAATGAGATGCCTGCAATGACACCTAAGAACGCTGTCAACGTAGCTGTAATGGCGGAGAAGGCGTCCAAGAATGCATTTTGACTGAACAACGTGAAGTCCAAATCATCGCTAAGCTTGAGGCCGCGCCGACGGCGCATAAGACGCTCAACTTCAACCATTGTTTGGTCAACATCGTCGGCGTCTAGCGGAGAAATTAGTACGTTAGAGACTGTGCGTTTGCCGTTGAACACCATGGTGCTCCCAAACAAACGCCGATAGCCCGTTTCAATCGGGATAAAGACATTTTCGTCATCTGAGCCGCCAAAACCACCGCCCTTTTCCACGGTTACCCCAACAACTTCAAAGAACACCCCGTTGATCTTGATCTCACGCCCCACCGGATTGAGACCACCGAACAATTCTGTTGCCAAGCCGGGGCCAATGACTGCCACGCGCGCACCCGTTGAATTGTCAGACGCTGACAACCCACGGCCTAGATCGATCTCAAAATTACGAATATCAAGATACTCTGGCGTTGAGGCAATCACAGCCGCATTTACTGTTTCTTTTGAGTACACAATCGTTTGGAACATTTCAATTGACGGTGCAGTGCGCCGCGCCAATGGGACGTTCTCTTTTACCGCAGTGTAGTCATCAAAGAGTAACGGATCGGCATTCGCCGCAGCGTCTGGACCACCGCCTTCAAAGCGCCCCGGCAAGAGCGTAATCAGGTTGGAGCCAATGCCCTCGATCTGATCCGTAATAGCGGCAGTTGCGCCATTCCCAAACGACATGAGTGCCACTACCGCGCCAGAGCCAATAATGATCCCCAGCATCGTCAGCAACGCCCGCAGCTTGTTCGACAGCAGCGCTCGGATGGCAACACGGATATTTTCAAATAGGTTCATAGTTTTTTCTGCCCACTAAGGTCCACAAAGTTCACTAAGAAGTTATATAACCAGCCTTAGTGGACTTCGTGATCCTCGGTGGGCGATTAATGCGCAGGGATATTGTTAGGATCAATGTCCACGACGGTTTCGTTGATCACGTCTTTTTCAATCAACCCATCACGAATGTGGATCACGCGTGGGGTTTGTTCCGCCACTTCAACATCGTGCGTCACGATGATGACCGTAATGCCTTCTTCGCGATTGAGACGCTTGAACAAGGCCATAATTTCGATCCCAGTTTTGGTATCCAACGCCCCTGTCGGTTCATCTGCCAGCAAAATTGCAGGATCGTTAGCTAGGCTGCGAGCAATCGCAACCCGTTGTTGCTGACCACCTGAAAGCTCGGCTGGGGTGTGATCCATCCGTTCACCAAGGCCAACTAACTCCAACATTTCCTGCGCACGCTGTTTACGTTTGCGTCCCCGAATGCCAGCATAAATCATTGGCATGGAGACTTGTTCAATGGCAGGCGTGCGTGGCAACAGATTGAATTGTTGAAACACAAAGCCCAACTGTTTGCTACGAATGCCAGCTAACGCATTGTCCCCCAGCGCATGCACTGGTTCACCATCTAGATGATATTCACCCGATGTTGGTGAGTCCAAGCACCCTAGAATTGCCATCAGCGTACTTTTGCCGGAGCCTGAAGGCCCCATAATTGACAACAACTCACCACGTTTGATCTGGACATCGACCCCGTCTAACGCGCGCACTTCATTGTCGCCCATCGTATAGACCTTAGTTAGGTTACGACCATCAATAACGTAGTCTGGATTGTCGTCTTGGGTTTCTTCGGTCACTACTCGTCACCTCCACCAAATGGACCACCTGCATCAACAGCACGTGGATCAAACAACACTAGTTCTTGGCCAGCTTCTAATTCGCCATCTACCAAGACTAAGTCGTCTTGGAGCAAGCCCGTCACAACAGGCACTCGCGTTTGCGTGCCATCGGCTTCTAACAGCGTGACAAATTCGCCTTCATCATCCAATTGAATGGTATCGATTGGCACTGCCAGCGCCCCTTCGAGAATATCGGTCACAATTTCAACGTTGGCAGTCATGCCCAGCTTGAGACGGGCATCATCGTCAACCAAATCGACCTCAACGTCGTAGCGCACAATGCCTTGCACTTCACGCCCAAATTCCGCAATGCTGGTCACAATACCTTCAAATTCTTCGTTTGGAATGGAGTCAAAGGTCAGTGTTGCGGTTTGCCCTGACTTGATCTGTGGCACTTCAGTTTCATCAATTGAAAGCGTGATGTGCAACTGAGACAAGTCGGCCAACTGCACTGCATACTGACTTTGTTGGATGGTGTCACCCGGCATATAGTTCGATTCAAGCACAGTTGAATTGAATGGCGCGGTGAGCTGCAAACGTGACAAGGTAATTTCAGCAGCTAGCACACGGGCTTCAGCAGTTGCGATATCGTCAGGATCGGCACCATTGACCAGTTCGTCATAAATGCGTTCTTTGTCTTCCAAATCTGCTTTGGCAAGGCGCGCTTTTGACTCAGCCTCAGCTACATCGCTGTCGCTTGGGTCACCTTGGGCAATTTCATAGTCTTCAATGGCTTCATCAAGATTTTCTTGCGCGTCTGCGATTGCATCATTTGCGTCGCCAATGGCGGTTTGAGCATCAGCTTGGGCATTCAAATTGTCAGTACGTTGCTTTTCCAAGTTAGCAGCAGCTTCTTGTGCTGCTAACGCAGCATCCGCTTCAATTTGTCCGTTTTGCTGGCGCGCCTTATCTAGATCAAGCTCAGCTTTATTGACCGCACGCTCTGCATCTAAAACATTTTGATTCCATTGATCAAGACTTTGATTCAAATGGATCAAATCTGTAGTACGACAGGCTGGTAGTGCATCATCTTCAGCACGCGTGCGGCAGTTATCATCATGGGCAACTTGGGCATTCCCAAGCTGTTCGCGGTTGTAGTTGAGCTGCTGTTGCGCCAACTTCACAGCATCGACCAATGGCCCTAGTTCAATCAGGGCAGCATCTTGCTCTGCTGTGAGCAACGTCTGTTGATTGTTTGTTTCAGTTTGCGTTGATTGAATATCTAACAGCGCTGCACTTTGACTAGCTGACACGACTTGGCGCTCTGCCGTTTGCAGCTGGCGTTGTGCTTGATCGAGCTGATCTTCAGCTGCTTCAATTTGATCTTGATAGTACTCGTGATCGACATAGGTCAGGTCACGCAAGTCATCTTCAGCATCTTTGAGCACTTCCTTTGCTGTAACAATGTTGTCCCAAGCACGGGCAACTTGCAAGTCGGTAGGGTTTAGCAAATCGTTTAGCGCAGACTGTGCATTCAGCAATTCTGCTTGCGCGTTGATGATTTGTTCCGAAACAGACGCTGTTTCAACGGTCATCAACACATCACCCTTAACCACGTCGTCACCAACATCAATCATGACTTCGCCAACCCGGCCAGTGGTTTCCCAAAACACATTGTCATTTTGCAGTGCTTCTAGACCACCAGAAGCTTCAACGCTTTGAACTGCATCAATCGCAACCACTTGCCCAGTTTCAATGACTTCTTCTTCCGAACCGCGTTGAAAGACCGCCGCAAGCGGGTTCCCCCCACCTTCTGCCGCAGCAGCAATTGCTTCTGGATCGTCACTTTGAGAGGCAATAACCGGATTCAAAACGCGCCAAGTGAGAAACCCTGCGCCCGCCACAATACCAAGTACACCAAATATTACTAACCAACGTGGGACAACACGTTTTTTATTACTCTTCTTTGCCAAGGGAACTACTCCTGAGTTTGTTGATCAATCAGCTTTTGAAAGATTGTTACCAACCTATTACGTTCATTTGCCGATAAAGTATCAAAATATGGGGCCAGATTTCGATTCATATGCTCGATTGTTTCCGCCATTGCAGTCTTTCCGGCCACGGTTACTTGCAATGCAAAGCTGCGCCGATCATGTACAGCTCGTTCACGTTCAATGTAGCCATCTGCTTCCAAGCGTTTTAGCATTGCGCTTGCTGAAGCAGGCGTAATGGAAAACTCTGCCGCAATTCGCTTGCCATTCATTTGCGCATCGTTCATGATCAAATCAAGCACGTGGAAATGCGCTGGAGAAAGCGGTAATTCTTGCGGCGACATGTAGTCTCGCATTTGCTGCGCCACTTGGAAAAAGAGGTGCGCGACATGTTGAGCAGATGACACTTCAGCGGACATAAAATTAGTAAGTTAACCTAACTAACTGTATCGCACAGCCACAGCTTTGTCAGGCCTGCATATCTGAAGATTAGGTGAATATTTTTGTACAGTTACTAAATTTGAAGCATTATTACACCATCTAATTGCCTATACGCAAATGAGTATTCAAAAGCACTATCCAATTGATCTTTCAGACACAGATATAGAGTGGGCGCGTAAATCGGCACGGCACTCGCACAACCGTTGGGCGAGTAAAGCAGGTCACTATTCAAACAAGCTTGGATCACACTTACTGGGCAAATTAGGAGAGCTCGCTGTAGGCCGTTTTTTGGAGCGGCATCAGATAACGTTTGCCCCCCACTTCCAACATCCCGAGCGCGAAAAGCAGTGTGACTTAGCTGCGAGTACTGTCCGCATTGAGGTCAAGACTTGGCGGGCACGCTACTGGCCTGAGCTTGGGCGTTGTATTGCAGTCAATCAACGCACGCAGTTGGAAGCTAAGGCAGATGTGATTGTTTGGTGTGTTGTGACGGTAAAAGAAAAGACCATCCAACAAATTGCAATTGCTGGATGGTCAGAACTAGCCGATGTTTGGGAAGCGCCTATCAGGCAAACAGGCAAAGGAACAATGCGTAAAGTTGAGAACTATCAACTTGCGCCAAGTACACTCCGACCACTTGGACGGTTACTCATCAAAATTCGAGAGAGCCAAGCGGAGTAATGTAAACGCATAAGTAACCTGAATTCTGAAAGGGAACTTGCCCGGCGGCCCAAGTAACAATGCTAAGGCAAATCAAGTAGCCATATATTACGGTCTTCAGCTGAGACAAAAACCACCTGCTGACCATCTTGCGAGACTTGCCAATCCCCACCTTCAATTCGGAAAGGCTGCACAGTCGGATCCGTCAAATTTCTCAACTCGTCTGTTTCAATATTGTAAAGTTGCAGATAATGCGCAGGTGCATCGAAGTCGGCGGGAATTGAAATTAGCTCTGTGTCATTGCGCCATTGGAAAGTTCCCATCAACGGCAACCGTCGCCGCTCAGTTCCATCGATTCGCATCAGCCAAAATCCATCGTCTTCTGGGTTTTCAGTCATTGAGACCATGAACGTCATCCACTCGCCGTTTGGCGATAAGCTCACGCCGCGTAAGCGCTCCGCATCACCAAGAATCGTAAATTCAGCTGTCTCAAAGTCATACCGAGCGAGGTAAGCATCACCACCGGCTATATCACGATTAGTCACAAGCAAACCGCTTGCATCTGGCATCCACGCAAGCACACGCCCGCCAATGAGTGTGAGTTGTGACTGGCCCTCTTGCCCGTTCAAATCCGCTAGATACACATCGGTACGACGGCTGTCGAAATTGAACTGCGAGTTAGAAATCAGCCAAAGTGTGCGTGTCCCGTCTGGTGAAAACGAAATTTGACGGCCACCATTGTTAACTTCCCACGTCTCACCATCACTCAAGCGCTGGATATAAGTCCGTTCACGTTCAGGGTAAGCCAATAAATTGCCATTTGGCGAGTAAATCCCCAGACGGTCATTCACTAACCGCGTTTCGTTGGTTTCAAGCGAGACCCCATACAATGCTGCAGAGACTTCTGGATCAGGTTGATCTAAAAACCAAATTTCACTGCCATCTGGAGAAAACCGCGGCTGTACACAGCAGTTATTGGATGTCAGCTGTCTTAGCACCGGCTGAGGGGTAGGCGTTGGCGTGGCTGTATTCGTCGCCGTTGGTGTCAAGGTCACTGTAGCTGTTGGCGTTTGCGTTGCTGTCGCTGTTGGTTCAACCACTTGGGCAACCTCGGTGGCTGTCACTTGCGGTGCGGCTGGCGTTGCTGTACTAACGGGTTGTGTTTCTGTTGAACATGCGGTGAGCAACCATGCAGTTGCTGCAATCAGCAGTAATGGAAATCGAAAATAACGCATTACTGCCTCCATGATGGTGGCCACGTTTCTTCGTAGTCGTTGAGTAGACGCCAGCCAAAGGTAACATCTGGTTGTTCATCTAAATATTGCCACTGATGCGGGTTAGTGAGATCACGTTGAAACTGCACTGGAAACATAGATTGCAACATAATTGTGTCCCAGTCGGCATCAATTAGCGGAATCGGGTTATAAGCGACTGCCATATCTGGAGCACGACGGATTTCAAGATGCAAGTGCGGGCGTGAATTGCAAGTGCCGTCTGGGTCACCGCTTAGGCCAACCTGCTGCCCACGATCCACAACCATACCAATTGGTAAATCGACCCGTTCTAATAAATGGCCGTAGAAAGAAACATACCCATTGTCATGAATGATGGACAGACTATGTGGCCCAGCCCCATGCGTGTCAATTTCCTTCACAATTCCATCTCCAATCGCCAAAATCGGCGTGCCGCATCGGGCAGCAAAGTCCAGCCCAAAATGCATTCCTTGCCCGGCACCATAGACGCTATATCGCCAACGATGCGCAGTCGTGGTGTTGCCATAGGTCTGGGCAAATAACCATGTACTGGGGCTCGGATCCCCTTCAAATGGCATTCCAAAAATCGGACCTGTTGGTAGGTCTTGCGCGGTGGCAGACCGAATACCAGGTGCAAACAATATTGCACTTAGTCCTAAAATGATCAAAATTCGCTTTAGCATGGAGAAAAATTTATCACCGTTTGCTTAATCGATCATGTGAAACGATAATTCGCACCGTTTGAAAATAGAGAGGACCTCAGCATGAAACTTGGTTACATTGGACTTGGCCTAATGGGCAAATCGATGGCGCGTAACCTGCTCAAAGCAGGCTATGAAGTCACTGTACATAACCGCAGCCGCGGCGCTGTTGCAGAGCTTGTTGCCGAAGGGGCGACTGAGGCGCGCTCTCCAAAGGAAGTCGCTGCAAATGCAGATATCATTTTCCTAAACTTGCCTGATGGCCCAGACGTTGAACTTGTAATCTTTGGTGAAGGCGGCATTATTGAGAATGCACGCGCAGGACTACTCATTGTGGACAACTCCACGATTGCTCCCACCACCACCCGCGATTTACACCAGCGCTTAACTGAGCATGGCATGGCACTCATTGATGCCCCCGTAAGCGGTGGCGATGTCGGTGCGGCTGCTGGCACCCTAACCATTATGGTCGGCGCAACAGAAGCACAATTTGCAAAGATTTTGCCTGCTTTTGAAGCAATGGGGAAAAGCATTACCCTTGTCGGTGAAGCTGGCGCCGGTCAAATTGCAAAGGTTGCTAATCAAATGATGGTTGCAGCGCAAATGACCGCTATGGGCGAACTGATGATCCTAGCCCAAAAAGCAGGTGCCGATGTGTCTAAAGTGGTGCAGGCCATCAAGGGCGGCGCCGCGCAATGCTGGGCGCTTGACATCAAAACCGATAGACTATTGGCGGGCAATCGTGAACCGGGGTTCAAAGCTTACATGCAAGCGAAGGATCTACACATTGTGATGGATACCGCCAAAGAATATGGCGTTCCAGTGCCAGTAACAGCCACAACCACGCAACTATTTGACAGCATGCTGGTAAATGGCTGGAGCGATCAAGACAACTCAGGCGTCATTGGCGTCATTGAAAAACTAGCGAATGAAGAGTTGCAGACTAGCTAAGGATCTATTAGATCTTTGTTAGTTCTTGTACTGTTCGCCAAACAGAACGTGTCAAAACTCATGCACTGCGCAAATAAGCGTATGTGAGTGAAGAACTTAGAATTTCAGAAAGCTTGTTTACTAGTTTTTTACTAGTGAACCAATACATAAAAAGTAATCAAAATGTCTGACAAAGTAAACGCAACTGTTGAATGCCCAGAATGTGCTGGCGATGTAAATCTAGTCGATGCAGAAGAAGGTGAAATCTTGGTCTGTGACGACTGTGGTGCAGAACTTGAATTGGTCAAAACTGATCCAATTGAAATTGCACTGGCACCTGAAGAAGCCGAAGACTGGGGCGAATAGCCCATGCGCATCGGCGTACTCTACTCGCGGCTGCGGGTAGAAGAAAAATGGCTCTTTGCTGACCTTGAAAAACGTGGCATTGAGCACGAAAGACTAAAAGACAGCGACTTCATTGTCGATCTTGCCGATCCGCAAGACTGGCAACGCTTTGACGCTGTTATTGTGCGCAGCCTAAGCGCTAGCCGCGGCTTGTATGCAGCGCAAGTATTAAATAGCTGGGGCATTCCAACTGTTAATCCATATGCAGTTGGTGAAATTTGCGTAGACAAAGTACGCACCACCAGTGTGCTTGCCGCAGCAGGCGTTCCCCAACCTGTTACCAAATTAGCCTTCACACCTGAAAGTGCTGTCAAAGCTGGCGAGGAAATTGGCTACCCTTACGTGGTCAAGCCAGTCGTTGGTAGTTGGGGTCGCATGGTCAGTCGTATTAACGACATTGATGCCGCCGAAGCAGTGTTTGAACACAAGCAAATGCTGGGTGGGTTCCAACAGCAAATCTTTTATCTCCAAGAATTGGTCAACAAACCAGGTCGCGACATTCGCGCCTTTGTTATTGGAGACAAGACAACCGTTGCCATTTACCGCCATGCAGAACACTGGGTGACCAATACTGCCCGTGGTGCAAAAGCAACCGTTTGCGAAGTCACTGACGAAATTCACGAAATTTCACAAGCCGCAGCCAACGCTGTGGGCGGTGGTGTTCTGGCAATTGACTTGCTCGAAGACCCAGAACGTGGATATTTGGTCAATGAGGTCAACCACACAATGGAATACCATTCCACTGTGCCTCTTACTGGGGTAGACTTACCCGGTATGATAGTTGACCACGCGATTTCACTCGCAGACAAAAAGAACAAAAAGTAAAGCTGTAGCGTCCCGGAGGATCGCGCAATTTTGCGTATACAAAAGAGCCTCCGAGAGGCTCTTTTTTTTATTTAGAACTAAATTAACGAGTTGAGCAAAAGATTTCAACGCAGAGATGCTGAGGTAGTAACCTTACTTCTCTTCTCTGCACTCTCTGCGCCTCCGCGTTAAGAAAAGTTTTTAGACGTATCTAATTACAGACTCACATGAAAAAAGTATCAATCGTTGGCGGCTCTGGCTACGCTGGAGGCGAGTTCTTACGGCTCATCATGGGCCATCCAGAGTTGGAAGTGCATCAGGTCATTTCACGTACCTATGCTGGACAACCATTGAAACGCGTACACCCTCACTTGCGCAATTATGATGTCCCGACCTTTGTCGAGCCTGCCGCACTAGAGGCAACCGATGTCCTGAT
>JAHDBS010000123.1:0-1506 GCA_020630225.1 Anaerolineales bacterium
ATTCTGGAATCAATGAAGATGCAGAATGAGCTCAAAAGCCCAATGGCTGGCGTTGTGACCAAGGTCAAAGTCAATGATGGCGACTCGGTAGAAGGAAGCCAGCTCATGGTTGTGGTCACAGCAGAAAGCGAAGACGAATAAACTCAATTAGACAACCTAATATGATGCAATTTCGCGGCAGCTACGTAATACATTATGTAGCTGCCGCGTCTGCTTTAAGTGCTTTTTCTGCTAGGCACTGAATATAGCAGGTTAGATTTGAAATAAAGGTTATGAAGAAAAATATTTATTTGTTAGCAATTGTTGGCTTATTTACCATTGTGCTGAGCGCCTGTGGTGGAGCCACCGAAACCTCTACTGAGGTCGATTTTTCAGACTGGGACGCAGTTGTCGCGGCCGCCGATGGACAAACCGTGAATTGGTTTATGTGGGGTGGCGCCGACAACATCAATGCTTGGGTCAACGGCTCAATCGCAGACACGCTAAAAAGCGAATACAACGTCACCCTAAACATGGTGCCAATTAATGACACAGCAGAAGCTGTCAATAAAGTTCTCGGCGAAAAAGAAGCTGGGCAAGACGACAATGGTTCTGTGGATATGGTTTGGATCAACGGTGAAAATTTCCGCACCATGCGTCAAGGTGACTTATTGTTTGGTAACTGGAGCGCCACGCTACCAAACTACGCCTTTGTTGACGCAAACGATCCAAGCGTTTTGAACGACTTTGGTTACCCTGTTGATGGCTACGAAAGTCCTTACGGCAAAGCTCAGTTTGTGATGATCTACGACACAGCTGATGTTGAGGCTGCGCCAGCAACCATTACTGATCTGGTTGAATGGATCAAAGCTAATCCAGGTAAGTTCACCTACCCTGCTGTGCCAGACTTCACAGGCAGCGCCTTCATCCGTCACGTTTGCTACGATGCCACTGGTGGCTACGAACAATTCTTAGGTGAATTTGACCAAGCGTTGTTTGACGAAAAATTTGGCGCTTGCTGGGACCTACTCAATGAAATTGAGCCATTCTTGTGGCGCGAAGGTGAATATCCTGAAAGCGATGCCCGCATGAAAGAATTGCTGGCAAATGGTGAAGTTCACTTTGACATGGACTACAACCCTGGTTCTGCTGGTAACCTGATTGAAGATGGGGTTTACCCAGAAACGGTGCGCACATTCGTATTCGAAACAGGCACCTTGGCAAACACGCACTTTGTTGGCATTCCTTACAACTCACCAAACAAAGCGGCCGCTATGGTCTTGGCAAACGTCTTGCTTTCACCAGAAGCCCAGCTTGAAAAAGCAGACCCAGCCGTTTGGGGTGACTTACCAGTGTTGAATCCAGCATTACTTTCTGAAGCAGATGCCGCCGCATTTGACGCGTTACCACGCCATCCTGCAACGCTGTCTACCGCAGAATTGGCTGCTGCCCGCTTGCCTGAATTGCAAGCACCGTGGGTCGAAGCCATTGAACAAGGCTGGATTGAAAACGTTCTCGAGAAGTAAG
>JAHDBS010000123.1:1606-11079 GCA_020630225.1 Anaerolineales bacterium
ACTACGCTCCCAACGCTTATGGGAGCGTTTTCGTATCCCGCTCTTACTAGCGCCCGCGCTCACTATCATCATTGTGTTATTTGGCGGTGGCTTGTTACTCGCGCTAGCCCAGAGCTTTGGTTACTTACCCATTATTGGCAAGACTGACTTTAGCCTTGTCGCTTGGCAGTCCATTTTTCAACAAACTGAATTTTGGCAGTCGCTTGGACTTACGCTCTGGATCGGTTTTGCGTCCACAGTGCTATCAACCGTCTTAGCCATTGTTTGCGCCCTGCTGTTGCGCCGTCAATTTCGCGGCAAAAAAGCAGTCACATTTCTATTCCAACTCAACATCCCCATTCCCCATATTGTGGGTGCGATTGGCATTTTGCTGTTGTTTTCACAAAGCGGCTTACTCGCCCGGCTAGCAAACCTAGCTGGCATGATCAATGACCCGGCGCAGTTTCCAGCCTTGGTCAATGACCGCTACGCCATTGGCATCATCGCTGAATACATCTGGAAAGAGACCTGCTTCATTGGCACAATTGTGCTGGCTACCCTGCAAAGCGTGGGCGAGGATTATGAAAATGCAGCAGCATCACTTGGCGCAACGCGCTGGCAACGCTTTCGTTATGTCACATTGCCCTTGATTATGCCGAGCGTCCTAACCGCCTCGATTTTGGTGTTTGCCTTTGCCTTTGGCGCATTTGAAATTCCATTCCTGCTCGGACGCCGTTTCCCATCAGCGCTATCCGTTTTGGCATGGCGGAGTTATACAGACACAAACTTAGCCCTACGCCCAGAAGCGATGGCAATGAGCCTGTTTATTGCCTTAGTAAGCACCGGCATGATTTTGCTTTACATGACGCTGTCGCGTAAGTTGGTGCGCCAGTGAAACGTCTGACCAAATACGCTGGCGTTGCTCTAATTGTGCTGGGCGTGCTGGCACCGTTTATCCCAATTCTGATTTGGTCATTTGCCCGCCGCTGGTATTTCCCCGCTGTATTGCCCACCGAATGGAGCATCCGTGGTTGGGCCTATGCGTTTTCTAGTGCCAGCCGCTTACCGCAGGCGCTGTGGCAAAGCTTACTTATTTCTGGCGTTACTAGCCTTTTATCTATTTTGATTGGATTACCTGCCGGGCGGGCGCTTGGCTTACACAAATTTCGCGGCAAAACGCTCGTTGAATTTCTGATGCTCGCCCCAACGATTGTGCCAGCGTTTGCAGTCGCAATGGGCATTCACGTCGTGTTTATTCGGCTAGGATTAGCAGATACGATGATCGGTGTGATTTTGGTGCATCTTGTACCGACACTCCCGTATGTCACCTTGGTCTTAGCTGGAATGTTTGCGAACTACGATGTGAACTATGAAGCCCAAGCGCGTTCGCTCGGCGCAACGCCACTGCAAACCATTTGGTATGTATTGCTACCCTCCATCTATCCCGGTTTGATTGTGGCGGGCATGTTTGCCTTCATCATCTCGTGGAGTCAGTATATTCTGACCTTGTTGATAGGCGGTGGACGGGTCCTGACCTTACCGTTGCTGCTTTTCTCGTTTGCGTCGTCTGGTGACAACAACGTGACTGCCGCGCTCAGCATCATCTTCATCGCACCCGCAATTGTGCTGCTGATTATTAGCGCACGGTATTTGACCGGACGGAATGTTTCATTGGCGAGAGGGAACTAAAGACATAGACCATTTGGGACACAAATTCGTGTGCCAGTTTTGCAACACAGCTACAAAACCAAGCTACTTCATGACCATCGTCAAACTTACTAATCTCACCAAAACTTATCCCGACAGCGGATTCTCGGTTGAAAACTTCAATCTTGAGATCCCGGCTGGAGAAATCACAGCCTTACTTGGGCCGAGTGGTAGCGGAAAGAGTACGCTGCTCAAGCTGATTGCCGGACTGCTTTCACCTAACAGCGGCGACCTCACTTTTGATGATGTATCGGTCGTCAGTACACCCGCCGAGCAGCGCGGGGCGGTGATGGCCTTCCAAAACAACTTAGTCTTTCCTTGGCTTTCGGTTGGGGAAAACGTTGCGTTTGGATTGAAGATGCGTGGCGTGGCAAAGGCAACACGACAGCAGCAAGCGCGCGACATACTCACACTCGTGCAGTTAGATGGCTTCGAAAACCGCAAACCAAGCGAATTGTCTGGGGGACAGCAACAGCGAGTGTCCTTAGCACGCGCCTTAGTGACCCAGCCAAAAGTTTTGCTCTTAGATGAACCACTATCCAACCTCGATGCGCATTTACGAGAAGAAATGCGGGCGCTGATCAAGTCGCTACAGGAGCAGTTTGAAATTACGACAGTTGTTGTTACACACGATCAAGAAGAAGCCGTTATTTTGGCCGACCAGATCGCGCTGCTTTTTGACGGCAAGTTACACCAATATGGGCAACCCAGCGATTTTTATCAGCGCCCTGTTTCGCGGCGCGTTGCTGAATTCTTTGGCGGGGTGAATTTTATTGAGGGACAGCTACAAGACACTGAATTTGAGACACAGGTAGGTCAATTTTCAGTATCAAATCTGAAACAAGCGGCAACATTTATTTCAATTCGACCTGAGCATATCAAGCTGGCAATTGAAACAACTGAGAACACACTAGAAGTCCGCTTGCTTGAACGCACATTTATGGGAACGTATTACCGTTACCGCTGGCAAGCTGAGCAGGCACCAACATTGATCCTGACCAGCACGAACACACAAGACTTATCAATTCGCGTTTCTGAAAAGGCGCTGCTTCATTTGCCTAAAGAACAACTTATCGTGCTCTAGCACTCGACGCATCTAATTCAATTCATGCGCTTGTGCCAGATGCACCGGCGATTGGATCTGTGAAAAATAGTGAACAGCCTGCGCTTGGTGGTGCGCCCTTGCGTCTGAGCCTTGTGCCATCAATTCCGCCAGTACGTAGTGCGTTTTTCCAAAGTAAATTGGGTTCATATCAATTGAAGTGAGTTCAAGATTACTTTTTAGCGCAGCAACTGCAGCATCTGTGTTGCCTAGTAAGGCTTCGTACTGCCCCGTTCGATAATTCAACTCGTGTACTGATACGGGGAAAAAGCGAACAAAATTCCGCAGCAGCTTCAAAATCGTTTCCATCTTGCTGAGGATTTCCGCGCGTGCAGCAACCGACTCCAGGCCGTCATAGCAAATTTTGTAAGCCCGAAACGCTAACCCAAACCCAGAAGCGATGGTTGCCACAATTGCAGAGGACGCTTCTAATGTCGCCTTGACTTCATCTGCTAACGCGAGCCCCTTGGCGTAGTCTCCTTGTAAGCTGGCAATGATGGCATGCATTCCTTGCAAATCAAGCGCATCCATTGAGGCCATGTTAGGGCCTAATGTTGTGATCGCTTGTTGGCGTAGCGTATCAGCAGCGTCATATTCGCCCAACTCAATTCGACACATCGCCTCATAAATCAGACCCCAGCCTTGGTGCTGCTTATTTTTGGCCAATACGCCTGTCTGGTACAACTCTTTTGCCACTTCAATGGCGGTATCAAATGCACCAACAGAATGATGTACCCGCAACAAACAGTATTGCAAGTCACCAATGCCATTGTGATCATTGATCTCTTGGTAAAGCTCTAAGCCTTCAATATATTCTTTTTCAGCCGCAATCCGCTGTCCAATGCCAATTTTGTAAATGCCGCTAAATTTATAGGCCACGCCAAGATTTGCTTTGGCCCCAGTGGCCAGACCAACCTTAATGGCCTTGTCTAAGTAGTGCATTGCCCAATTGTGGCGCACCAATCCCAGCACAAATCCAAGCGCAGAATATCCAACCGGAAGATTCCGCTTCTCATTGCTACGCTGAC
Organism: Anaerolineales bacterium; assembly: GCA_020630225.1. Taxonomy (GTDB): domain Bacteria; phylum Chloroflexota; class Anaerolineae; order Anaerolineales; family UBA6668; genus JAHDIM01. The sequence continues at coordinate 5,423 of JAHDBS010000123.1, forward strand.
TATAGATAAGCGTTTTGAGCGTGTAGTAAATAAACTCAACATCATCATCTTGAATGAAATGGATGTCTGCTAATAGCTGTGCAATGCTTGCTAACGTAACACCGCGTTCACGACTCTTTGAGCCGATCAATGGCAAGTGAAGCCGTTCGCAAACGCGATTGAGCGCAAGATTCCCAAAGCTACCCAGCAACGCTAGGCCTAGTCTAGCGCGTCCACTTGGTGCAGCCGCCCCTAGCAAGGCAAGCGCTTGCCGCCCATAATCAGCAGCACGTTCTAAGTCACCTAATCGATAGTGGCCATGACCAATTTGAGCGACCCAGTTTGCATACTGCAACGAGTCGGCTTGCACATTGGCCTGTGGAGCCAATGCCATGGCTTCTGAATAAAACCGGATTGCTTCTTGGTTCGCGTTATTCCGCAGCGCTAGCTCACCCGATCTTTCTAGGTAAAAGACCGTCTTTTCAACATTCTCTGCTGCTTTCCAGTGATACACCAATAGTGCGTAATACTGAGCTAAGTCATAGGCGTAATTCGTTTCATACCACTCAGCAATACTTGCGTGCAGCTCTTTGCGTTGAGCAAAGGTATTCAGGCTGTAAATCACCTCTTGAGTGATGATATGTTTGAACAAATACCGCAACTCTGGCTCTAGCGATTCAAGATCAGTGAGTGCTAGCGCGTAAACATCATCTAAGTTTTCACGGAGCTGTTGCTGTTGAATTGAAACCGGATAAATATCCAGCAAGGTTTGGAAGCCAAACAAGCGCCCGATGACGCTGGCGACCTTTAACATCAACTGTTGTTGGGGTTGTAAATTGTCTACTCTGCTGACAATCACACCTTCGATAGTATCCGGCAGTTCCAACGTGCTTAGTGCTTGGGTATGAAATGTCAGCGTCCCCGTTTCTAATCCAACTTCCAGAACGCGAGCGTCGCGCAAGGCAAGCAAAAACTCAGTGCTATAAAACGGATTACCTTCGGCCTTCTCACCAACCAACGTCAGCACTTCGGCAGGAATATCTGCCACGCCTAGCCGATGGCACAAAATTTCTTCAATACGCGCCAGTTCTAATGGCGCTAACTCTAGTAGCTGCGTATTGTCAGCTTGCCGCATCTGGTGATATTCAGACACGGAAGCCATTAGTGATGGGCGTTGCACCATAACCAATAACAACTGCGTCGCATATTGCTGCAGTTGTGACACTAGCTGCCAAGAGGCAGAGTCAAGCCAATGGGCGTCTTCCAACACAATTACTGTTGGCTGCTGTTGCGCAGCAATTCTGAGCAATGTACCAAGCAATTCAGCCACGTTGTTCGCATAGACTTCATCATCCATTTCTTGGGTAATTGGCGTTTCAGCCAATTCCACTGGCAAGACGATGTTTAGTAACGGCGCATATGACAGACGCTCTGGCAACCATTGGGTTAGCAAGTCATGCACAGCAGTTTGCCATCCGGCGAGATTGTGTGGCTCTAAAGCTTGGTCTGGATCAATAAGCTGTTGAAAGATAAGCCGCCAAGCAAAATATGGTGCCGTTTTTTGAACAGCAAACGCATTTCCGCGCAGCTTACGCACGTTCGTCGGAATATGTTGCTCAAAAAATGTATCGATCAGGTGCGACTTACCAATCCCCGCTTCGCCTTCTACGAAAACTGTTTGCTGCACATCAGCTGAGTTAGATTGCAAGCTGTGCTGTAACTGCGCTAACTCTTGCTCTCGACCGAACAATGGCATTGTCGCTTGCAAGTTCGCTGAGGTTTGAGCTGATTTATGCACAGTGTAGACTGGTACTGGTTCGGCACTACCCTTGAGCTCTATGTCTGCCAGATGTTGGAATTGATAGCGAGGATAAAGCGCTTCTACTACGGCTTGCGTTACCAAACATTGCCCTGGTTCTGCAGCTTGCATGAGACGGGCACTTACATTCACAACGTTTCCCAACACCCCATAGGTTCGGCGCGATTCACTACCGTACGCACCAACGCGCGTTCGTCCATAATTCAAACCAATTTGTAAGGCGCCAACATAAGGAAATTTAACAGCAACTTGTTGTAAAGCATTCACTGCCTCTATTGCATGCCCCAAATCGTCTTCGTGGGATAGCGGCGCCCCAAATACGCAGTAGAGATAGTTGCCTTTATCACTAGTAGACAACTGCAAAATATGGCCGTTATATCGCCGCAGAACGTTCTGAACTTCCGTCACAAACGGAGTAAGATGTTCGGCAGTTGTCAGTTTGTTATCAGCATCTGCCGTACCAAAATTCACAAACATACAAGCACAGCGTCGCAACTCAGTGAGATAGTCCCCATGGCCTTGAGACAGCCGCTCATAGACAGGCTCTAGTAACCATGGGCGACTAAGCTCAGGTGATAGCCCCAAGCTTGGCGACAGCGGTTGCGCTAACGCAAGCGCTGTCACTTTACCGACAACCGCATAGGCTTTACCAATCCAACGGCTGACTGTGAACTGTCCTTGGCAATTTTCGGCTAACTGCGAGTTGACTAAAATTTCCCCAGCATTTGCTAAGGTCTCCGCCTGATCAATCTGCTGCATTAGCGGGCCTGTCAATACGTCAAACACGCGCTGTTTCGGGTCGCCTACTAACAGGCGCACGGCCTCCCCATTCGCCAACGCAATTTTGATACTCAGCTGCTGATTGTCCAAAATCATGTCTGCATTGAGCCGGGTCATTGCAGTTTGAATGGCCGCCGCACTACTGAGGCCTTGTAGGCCAACATCACCCTCGAACCAACAGAGAATTGCATCTCCACTGAAGTCAATAATGCTGCCGCCATAACGGTGCACTTCATCAATAATGGCTGTATACAGTTGATTGAGCTGAGTTGAGAGAAGTTCTGCCCCCCGCCGGGCCCCAAGCGACTCCTCTAACTGCTGATTGAGAGTGGAGAAGCCAGCAATATCGGCAAAGAGCGCAGTGCCGGAAACAGCTTTTGCTACCTCAATGTCTGTTTGTGGAATTCCTCTACGGTCATAGGGAACATAAGCGCTGAACGTGTCTGTACTGGTTTGAGGCTGCGCAGCATTGGGTGATTGCATTTATTGTTACGGTTTTGTTAGTGTGTTGGCTCGTTTTCTGATTCTACCCGCGTCGCCTAAATAGGTTTGTAGAGATTTGCATAATATTCGTTATAGTTTTCAAATATTTTCAGCAAAACACCAACTTAGGTTTTGACACACTTTGTATTGTGCCGCCTTTCTCTCTAATCCCAACTATTTCCTAACAATCCGCATAGACTCCTCCTCTTTGCTGTGATAACATGAGCGTGATATATCACGGTGATATATCAGCACTTTTAGACTCATCTTTATGGCAGCACTTTCTCTTAATTCCCTGAACATTTCAGGGCAAGATTCTCCTAAATACGCCTCGCTTAGCGAAAAGGCATATGAAGAGATTCGCCATAAGATTGTCACCATAGCGCTTGAACCAGGCGCAGTTATTGATGAAGCACAGCTCCGTGAAGAATTAGAAGTTGGGCGCACCCCAATTCGAGAGGCATTACAACGGCTCGCACTAGACCAACTGGTGTACATTGTGCCGCGCAGAGGCATGTTCGTAACTGACATAGCCTTTTCAGACTTGCAACGCCTGTTTGAAGTCCGCATTGAACTAGAAGCACTTGCTGGTCAGCTAGCCAGTGACCGCCGAACAGATGAGCATCTAAAAATGATGGCCTCTTTGTTCGATCAATTGAACGACCTACCAGACCAAACTGACAACGACATATTAGTCAAATTTGATCGCCTGTTTCATGAGGTCATTTACCAAGCTGCTGACAATCAGTTTCTGCAAACGACGCTTGAGTCACGCTATGCACTGAGCCTAAGGCTTTGGTATTACGCGCTAGATGCCGTGGGCAGCATGCGCCCTGCTGTGGACGAGCATTTCCAAATCTATCAAGCAATTGAAAATCAACACAGTGGTCTCGCTAGCAAACTGCTACGCGACCACATTTTGTCATTCCAAAGAAAAATTCAAGAGGTAATGTTGGAAAAGGCTGGGAAACAGCCGACTTCAATGTTGTCTTAGTAGCTAATTGGCTAAAGGCTAATCGCTAATATCCCAACGCAAACATCAAAAACAATGCAGGGAAGACATTAGTTATTAGGAATTAGTCATTAGTAAATTCCTGACACCAGAGGATATTTAAAACACCATGTCAGAACGACGCAGTCGACGCCGTCGCCAATCTAGTGCAGACAAGCAAGCTATGAATGCGGTGGTCAAAATGACACAGCCGCTCAATAACACGCCGCCTTACGAGTTGTTAGGCCCAGCGGGTACTGAAAAAATTGTCAAAGCGATTGAAACCATCCTGAAAGATCATGGGATGGAATATCTTGATGATCCAGAAGCTCTCGAAATTTGGCGCAAGAATGGCGCAAAAGTTGATGGCACCATGGTCTACATCGATGAAGATATGTTGCGCGAATTTGTGGGTAAGGCACCTAGCCACTTCACCCAACTCGCACCAAACGCGGCTAACAATGTCACCATTGGGAATGGGCACATGTGCTTTGCCCCCGTCTATGGCCCACCATTTGTTACCGATATGGACAATGGACGACGTGAAGGCACCTATGACGACTTCGTCAAGCTGATCAAGCTTTCCGCGTCTTCGCCGTGGTTGCATCACTCTGGGGGCACCATTTGTGAACCAAATGACCTGCCTGTTCACAATCGACATCTCGATATGTTGATGGCACACGTGCAGTACAACGATCGCGCGTTCATGGGGTCTGTAACGGCTGGTAACAACGCAGAAGACAGCGTCAAGTTTGCTGAAATTTTGTACGGTGCCGATGCTATTCGTGAAAATCCAGCGTTGATTTCGCTGATCAATGTGAGTAGCCCGCGTCGTTATGATGACCGCATGCTGGCCTGTTTGAAGGCGTATGCGCGTGCAAAGCAAGCGATGATTATTTCACCGTTTGGGTTCTCTGGCGCAATGGCGTCTGTGTCTTCAGCCGCAACAATTGCCCAACTGGCCGCAGAATCACTGTCTGGGGTTGTGTTCTCTCAAATGATCAACCCTGGTACGCCAGTGGTAATGGGTGTGTTCCAAACTAACATTGACCTCCAAAGCGGCGCGCCAGTCTTTGGTTCTCCTGAAGGTCAGTTCTCATTGTTTGGGATTGGTGAAATCGCCCGACACTACAACTTGCCATATCGTTCTGGTGGTTCATTCGCCAGCAGCAAAATTGCCGACGCGCAAGCAGGCTATGAAAGCATCATGTCTGTGTATCCCGCTGTGCAAGCCCACGTCAACTTTATGTTGCACGCGGCTGGTTGGCTCGAAGGCGGGTTGGCAACTGGGTATGAAAAGCTCGTCATGGATGCCGAAATGCTCGGTGCCTTGCACAAGTTCATGAAGAACTTTGAAGTCAATGACGCCACGCTCGACTTAGCTGCTACTATTGATGCAGTCCCACCAGGCGGTCACCACTTGGGCACGGAATACACCATGACCCACTTCCGCGATGCGTTCCACCGCAACACCTTGTTTGACTACGATCCATTTGAAACGTGGGCTGAAAACGGCGCACCAACCACCATGGAACTGGCAAACAAACGCTGGAAGCAACAATTGAAAGACTATCAGGCCCCAACGACGCTTGATGTAGCGAAGAA
>JAHDBS010000124.1 GCA_020630225.1 Anaerolineales bacterium
GTGATGAAGATGATCACGACCCAGAAGAAGTGCCATTGCGCATTCCATTGTTCGATCTCGCGCTAGATAAGAAGTTGACCCCAGGTCAAGATACCTTCGTGCCAGGCGGCGAAGTCAAATTTGACATCACGGTCTATAACCAAGGTCAAAAAGATGCCTTCCGCATCGGTGTGACCGATCATCCACCAGCTGGCTTGACGTACAAGAGCAGCAATGCGGGTGACATTAGTGAAACCGAAGACGGCAACGCGGTTGTTGTTACTGACAACGGCGATGGCACCTTTGACATCGATGCGCTTCAAGTTGATGATCAAGTGACCATCACAGTAACCATGACAATTGGTGAAAATGTGACCGGCAGTTTGACGAACATCGCTGAAATTGATGAAGCTGACGACGATGACAATCCAGACGATGAACCACCAGTAGACATCGACAGCACGCCGGATGATGATCCTGAAAATGACGGTGATCCAAAAGATGACGTCATCGATGAAAACGGCAAAGACGGCGAAGACGAAGATGACCATGATCCAGAAGTGATTACGGTTGTTGAACTGGCTGAAATTGGTGACACAGTTTGGTACGACAACAACTACGACGGACTGCAAACGCCAGGTGAACCAGGTGTTGAAGGTGTCACCGTCAAGTTGTATGACGAAAATGATGAGCTCGTTGGAACGACCACAACGGATGCAAACGGGAAGTACATCTTCACCGACTTGATCCCAGGTGTGTACTCAATTGAGTTCGTGATTGACACCTTGCCTGCTGACTATGTACCAACCACCCATAACAGTGGTTCAGATGACGCAGCAGACAGTGATGGTGATCCAGTCACAGGGAAGACCATTCGCACCTCGCTTGATGCGGGTGAAAGCGACATGACGTGGGACTTCGGGATCTACAAACCTGCGGGCCTTGGTGACTATGTCTGGTTTGACCTAGACGCTGATGGCATCCAAGACGATGGTGAAACACCAATCGAAAATGTAACGGTACGCTTGTTAGATCCAACCGGTTCTGTGCTGGGGACTACAGTGACCAATGCAGAAGGGTACTATGAGTTCCGCGGCTTACGCCCAGGTAACTACGTGGTCGAATTTGTCCCACCAACAGGCTTTGGTTTCACCATGCATCACGAAGGGCTTGACTCAGCGAAGGACAGCGATGCTGACCGCGCAACAGGGCGCTCTGAAGTAGTGAACTTGGAAGCGGGTGAATTTGACCCAACCATTGATGCAGGTCTTGCATCTGGTAATGTACTCGCGGCGATTGAAGAAGCGATTGCTGCACGGACAGCGCCACCAACACCGACGCCTGTTCCACCAACGCCAACGCCGGCACCTGTGGTAGCTCAAGCGCAGTCACTGTTAGCCCCGGTCATTACGAAATCAAGTGATCGGAGTGTTGCAACCGTTGGAGACGTTGTGAACTATACGATCAATGCGACAAACACCAACAACGCATTGCTCACGGGCGCAGTTGTGACTGACATCTTGGACTCACGGCTTGACTATGTCAGCGCGCAAACCACACGCGGTACCGTAGGTTTCGATGCAACAACCCGCACAGTACGTGTAGAGGTTGGCGATATGGCTGCTGGTGAAACAGTTGCGATTACATTGACTGTTCGCATCAATAACACAGCGGCTGCACCAGACCGTATCGATAACGTGGCAGACGTTATTGCGAGCAATACAGCTGGCGCGCAATCTACGCCTGCTAGCGTGCAGTTGATCCCGAACCAAATCCCAACGACAGGGTACTATGGAACGGATCCAGCTAGCCTAGCGGTGTATGCAGCGGTCTTGGCGTTGCTAATGGCAAACGTTGCAACCGTTGTAATGAAACGTCGCGAAATGCAAGCCTAACCGTCGAACTTGTTTCGCTAAACACGCAAGGCGCCGCCCATTTGGGCGGCGCTTTTTGATTCCCAACGTTAAGAATGTAGAGCAAGATTGAAATGTTAATTAAGAGAAATTTTGGTTAGTGTTTTCTCAGGTGAACTAAAGAAAAATGACGATGACTCGACGTCATTTCATTTCTGAATGTGATTTGCCTTACAAACTTCAAAAACGCTCGATTTCTACAGTTTTGTTTCAAAAATAAGCGTCGATTTATGAACCATTAGCGCGTGAACTTTGGAAAAAATTTATTTTATAGGAGCTTAGTTTAGGTGCGTTAGAGCGCCTCTACAATTTCTGAAACAAACCTAAATCAAACATTCAGGGCTTTCATATTAATCTTTAGCTAGTGAAATCTCGCTTTTTAAATGTATTGGTATAGAGAAACAATGAAAACCCCAGAAATGCTCTTTTATTCAAACAAATATCTTTTCCGAGCTGTAGGCGTTTTGATGCTGTTGCTGCCGTTAGTGGCAACAAGTCAACATGGTCAAATCGTTTTTGCAGCAACAAACACGTTAACAGTCAATGTCTTCCAAGATGCTGACGTTGATGCAGTCTATGACGGTGCTGAAAGCGGTATTGACGGTGTAACCGTTCGCTTGTTCGACAGCGACGATGCTACCTCAGCGGCTTGTGCGACTCAGGTAACTGCCGGTGGTGGTGTTGCAACCTTTACCAGCGGTGACACTGCTAGCTGTAATGGCGACTTGCTCCGCATGGAAGTAGATGAAACTACTTATCCAGTTGAGATGCAGGTAGGGCCAGTCAACTTTGTGGATGATGACAATAATCCTGCTACGCCAACGTACGCGGACGCAGCTGCTGATGCTTCTGCAAATGTGCAAATTGTTGATTTAAGCGCAAGCGCAGTCACGCTAAATATCCCAGCTGTGGACCCTTCCACTTATACCTGTGATGCAAGCAATGCTTATGCAATGACAACTTGTTTTGTAAATGGGGATGCCCTGCACGTAGACGCTGAAGCAGACCTCAAAGCTATGGATACGCTAGTCGGCTTTCCATACTTGGCAAAAGGGAGTGCGTTTGAAGTTACAGTCGGTGGGACGCAATGGACTGTTGAAAACGGGAACGTTGTAGAGCCTGATCACTTAGCAACCCAAGAAGATACTGGTGCCATTTGGGGTTTGGCCTGGTCGCAACAATACGAAATTGTCTACACCAGTGCGTTCTTGAAACGCCACATCGGGATGGGGCCTTTGGGGCCTGGTGGCGTTTACACGGTTGACTTCAGTACAGGTGTACCTGTAAATGGTCAATTTTTGGACGTTGCTGATCCTGCCGGCTTGAATTTGAATGTTGGGCAGGGCGTAATTCCAAGTAATGCTGCGCGTGACTTGTCACCAACGTTGGGTGGCCCTTCTCACGATGTAGATGTTTACAATCATGTCTTTGCCTCAAGTCTGGGTGACATCGACCTAGTTACAGATGAAGGCTTGGATGCTAACGTAGACGGTTGGATTGACCGTGAAATGATTTTGTTAGTGAACTTGTTTGAAAAGAAAGTTCACTTTATTGATACCCAAACAAAAGATTTGGTCATCACATATGACATCCCTGCGCCTGGAGCTGCTGGCTTGAATGATCAAGACGGTGTCGCAACTTCTGCGTGTGTCAGCGGTGAACATCGCCCATTTGCGGTGGACTACCGTAATGGCAAGATGTACGTTGGTCTGATTTGTGATGGCTCAGATTTGGCGGTTAGTGAAAAAGACAAAAATGAAGCACACTCTGAGCTAGAAGCTCTGGTGTATGAATATGACTTGACCACAGACTTTGGTGCGACGGTTGCCGCAGCACCAACTGGTAACCCTGTGCAGGTTTTGCGCTACGGCTTAGACTGGCGCAAAGGCCGTGGGTGGACAGGTTCATGTGCTGGCGATGCCTATTGGATGCCATGGCGGAGTGTAGGTCCAGATGATCCAGATGGATTGCCTGCTAGCATGCCGCGAGCCGATCGCTCTTGTTGGGCGACTCCAATTCTTGTGGATATCGACTTTACAGACGAAGACAACATGGTGCTGGCATTTTCTGATCGCTTCAGCCACCAATGGGGTTGGGCGAACTATGGTCTAGACACCAACAGTTCACAGCTTTATTACAATGACACCAGTGGTGACATTCAATTGGCTTGTCCAAATGCCGACGGCGATTGGACCATTGAAAATAATGGGACCTGTGGTGTTGGTGCAAATCAAATCACAACAACATCTGGCGTTGGCAATAGCCAAGGTCCGGGTGGTGGTGAATTCTTTGGAAGTGAACGTTGGGGCAGCCATGAAGAAACCGCAAATGCGGGTGTGGCTGTACTCCCTGGTAGTGGCGAAATTATTGCGGCAGGGATGGATCCTTTCGACAATATTTCTCACACTGCTGGTGGGATCAACTGGCACAATTCCTCAACGGGTGCTCCGCGCAGCCCAGGGTATATGCTGTATACCTCGCCGGGTACAAATGCAAGCACAAATATGCCAGGGACCCAAGGGAAGTCTGGTGGTCTTGGTGACGTTGACCTCATGTGTCCACAAATGCCAATTCAAATTGGGGACTATGTTTGGTTAGACCTCGACAAAGACGGTATTCAAGATCCGAATGAATTGCCATTGGCTGGTGTAAAAGTTCACTTGCGTTTGCAATCTGGCGCAGTGATTACTACAACAACGGACGCAAACGGTCACTATTACTTTGACGCGAGCCGCAATCAGGCCTATACCATTGCATTTGACGTCTCGACTACGACCTCAACCTTGCCTGGTGGCGTTTTTGTTGCTGACTTAGTACCAACGCAAAGCAATAGTGCTGGCAGTACCGATGTCAACGACAGTGACCTTGACGGGACCATTGATATTGAAGGTAAGGCGCTGCCAAAATTAAGCTACACCACTGAAATTGGTGGGGCAAGTAACCATACCTTGGATGCTGGTTTCGCAGTTGCTGACTATGACTTGGCGTTGGTCAAGACCATTGTTGGCGCAACACCGGCCACAATTGATGACGTGGCAACTTATCACATCACTGTGATGAACCAAGGTGAAGCGTCAAGTCGCCAATTCACTGTGGTAGACACTTTGCCCGCTGGCACCATCTATGTTGCAAACTCAGCAACAAATGCTGCTGACGGCGCAACAGGCGTTGATATCTCAGTAGATACCTCTGCTGCAACCGCAGATGCTGCCGCACCAGGCACAGTCACTTGGACCTTGGGGGCAACGCACAGTCTAGAACCAAATGAAACACTGACGCTTGAAATCAAGGTGCAACTCAAGGACTTGAGCTATGGCACCTATCGAAACGAAGCTGAAATTGCGACTGATTCTGGGAACGATATTGACAGCTTCCCAGATACGAATACTGCAAACGACAGTGATAACGATCAAAACACGGGCAACGACGCAGATGAAACCCGTGACTATACCAATGCTGGTGATGTTGCCAACACAGATGCGAATGCTGATGATGAAGACGATCATGATCCGGCAGTCTTTGTGGCGCAACTGTTTGACTTGGCGCTCAAGAAAGAGCTCAAGACAGCAGCACTTGTTGCTCCAGGTGACACGCCAGTCTTTACGATTACGGTCTACAACCAAGGTGATGTAGACGCCTATGACATTGATGTCAAAGATTACATTCCAGCCAACCTAAGCTACAGCGCAACCGGATCATCGGCGACTGGAACTTTGACCACGACCAATAGCGCCACCGTTGGATTTACCAACAACGGCGATGGCACCTTCACCATTGATGAACTTGCTTCAGGTGACAGCGTTGCCTTCGATATTGGATTGCTGGTGTCTTTGGACTTCCAAGGTACAACGCTCATCAACTGGGCAGAAATTTCTGATGCTTCTGATGTTGACGGTGGCGCAACTGCGCTTGACTTTGACAGCATTCCAGATGCAACTAATTTCAATCAAGATGGGGAAACCAATGACCTCACTGATGACAATGTCATCACGCAAAGTGGGAAAGCTGGTGGTGATGAAGATGATCATGACCCAGCGGTTTTGACGGTCACCCAAATCTTTGACCTTGCGCTCAAGAAAGAGCTTGCAAGCGCTGCTCCGTTTGCACCAACAGACACCGTGCTGTTTACGGTGACGGTTTACAACCAAGGCACCTTAGATGCCTACGACATTGATGTCGCAGACTACGTGCCAACTGGCATGACCTACAACAATGCGAGTTCAACCGCGACTGGCAATTTGACAACCACTGGCACTGCGACTGTTGGGTTCACTAATAATGGTGACACCACCTTCACAATTGACGAGTTGGCAAAGGGCGATAGCGTTGCATTTACTGTTGCGCTCACCATTAACGCTGACTTCACCGGTAGTACGCTGATCAACTGGGCAGAAATTTCAGATGCCTCAGACACTGACGGCGGCCCAACCCGCGAAGATGTTGACAGCACGCCTGACAACGAAAACTTCAACCAAGCTGGAGAAACTGACGATCTTGATGATGACAATGTCATCAATGAAGACGGCAAAAACGGCGGTGACGAAGATGACCATGATCCGGCTGCGTTGGTTGCCACGCGCTTTGACCTTGCGTTGGACAAAGTCCTAAAAACGAATTCCGTTGTTGCGCCTGGCCAAACCGCAATCTTTACGATCAAGGTTTACAACCAAGGTGATGTTGATGCCTTCGACATTGACGTTGTTGACTATATCCCTGCTAACTTGACCTACAGTGCTGATGGTTCAACTGCCACTGGCACGGTGGACACCACAGGCACCGCAACCGTTGGGTTTACCAACAACGGCGATGGTACCTTCACCATTGATGAGCTTGTCGCTGGCGACAGTGTGGCCTTTGATATCGCTTTGACTGTTTCAAACGACTTCCAAGGCACGACGCTCATCAACTGGGCAGAAATCTCAGATGCGTCTGATGCAGACAACGGTGCAACGCGCCTTGACATTGACAGCACACCAGACAACACAAACTTCAACCAAGCTGGCGAAACCAACGACTTGAATGATGACAACGTTGTCAATCAAGACGGCAAGAACGGCGGTGATGAAGATGACCATGACCCAGCGGTTCTGACGGTCACGCAGACCTTTGACCTTGCGCTCAAGAAAACGTTGGTAAGTGAAGCACCGTTTGCGCCAGGTGACCCAGTGATATATGCCATTACGGTTTATAACCAAGGCACATTGGACGCTTACGACATCGATATTGTCGACTACATCCCAACCGGCATGAGCTATAGCGCTGCTGGGTCAACCGCAACCGGTGACCTAACAACCACTGCAGATGCAACCGTTGGCTTTACTAACAATGATGATGGCTCGTTCACCATTGCAACCCTTGCTAAAGGTGACAGCGTTGTCTTCAATATTGAATTGAAAATTGCGGAAGACTTCATCGGGAGTGATCTGATCAACTGGGCGGAAATCTCAGATGCATCTGACACGCCAGATGGCCCAACTCGCGAGGATATCGATAGCACGCCAGACGGTGAAAACTTCAATACGCCAGAAGAAACCGATGATCTTGATGATGACGATGTCATTGATGAAGACGGGAAGAATGGCGGTGACGAAGATGATCATGACCCAGCCAAGATTACAGTCACGCGCTTTGACTTGGCACTGGACAAAGTGTTGACGACAGCAACCACGGTTGCGCCGAATGACACTGCTGTCTTCACCATCACCATTTATAACCAAGGTGATGTAGACGCTTACGACATTGATATTGTCGACTACATCCCAGCAAACCTAAGCTACACCGCTACTGGTTCAACAGCGACAGGTGATGTCACCACAAACTCTGATGCAACAGTTGGGTTTGTCAACAACGACGATGGCACCTTTACCATTGCAGAGCTTGCAGCTGGCGACAGTATTAGCTTTGACATTGGCTTGTTGGTGTCCAACGACTTCCAAGGAACGGAGCTGGTCAACTGGGCGGAAATTTCAGACGCCTCAGATGAGCCTGGTGGAACTACTCGTGTTGACATCGACAGTACGCCGGATGCGACTAACTTCAACCAAGCTGGCGAAACAGATGACTTTGATGATGACAATGTTGTCACCGAAGACGGCAAGAAGGGCGGTGATGAAGATGATCACGATCCAGCTTTGCTGATTGTTACCCAAACCTTTGACCTTGCGTTGAAGAAAGAATTGGTGAGCGAAAGCCCATTTGCGCCAGGTGATCCAATTACCTATGCAATTACAGTTGTCAATCAAGGAACTTTGGATGCCTACGACATTGACGTTGTGGATTACATTCCAAGTGACATGACCTACACCGTCGCTGGCTCAACTGCGACTGGTGACTTGGTGACTACCAACGGTGCAACTGTCGCCTTTACTAATAATGATGATGGGACGTTCACCATTGCTGAACTTGCCAAGGCTGACTCGGCTACCTTCAACATTGTGTTGACCATTGATCCGCAATTTGTAGGGACAGACATCATCAACTGGGCAGAAATCTCTGACGCGTCAGATGCGCCAGACGGCCCAACCCGTGAGGATATTGACAGCACGCCAGACGGCGAAAACTTCAACACTCCAGAAGAAACCGATGATCTTGATGATGACGACGTCATTGATGAAGACGGTAAGAACGGTGGCGATGAAGATGATCATGATCCAGCCAAGATCCGCGTTTCACGCTTTGACCTTGCGCTCGATAAGATCTTGGTCACCGAAGGTGAAATCTTCCAAGGTCAAACTGTGACCTTTACCATCACCATTTACAACCAAGGTGATGTGCACGCTTACGACATTGATGTTGCGGACTACATCCCAAGCGACATGGTCTACAGCGCTGACGGTTCAACCGTGACCGGTGAAATTACCACGGCTGCGGATGTTGCTGTTGGCTTTACCAATAATGCTGATGGCACCTTCACCATTGACGAATTGCCGGTTGCCGACAGCGTCAGCTTTGACATTGCACTGACCATTGACCCAGACTACCAAGGGACATTGATCACCAACTGGGCTGAAATTTCAGATGCATCTGACGAAGATGGCGGCACGACCCGCATCGATGTGGACAGTATTCCGGATGACAACAACTTCAACCAAGACGGTGAAACCAACGACCTCGATGACGACAACGTCATTGACGAAGATGGACGCCAAGGTGGTGACGAAGATGATCATGACCCAGCACCAGTGGTTGTCACGCAAATCTTTGACTTGGCATTGACCAAAGTCTTGAAGAGCGTCGAACCGTTTAGCCCTGGGGACACCGTGGTCTACACGATCAACGTCTTCAATCAAGGCACGCTGAATGCGTACGACATTGATATTGCGGACTACATTCCAGACGGCATGACTTACACCAATGCTGGTGAAGTCGAAGAATGGGAGCTGGAAACCGAAAAAGACGTCTTCGTCAATCTTGTGAAGAATGGTGACGGCACCTTCTACATCGATACGTTGCCACACCATGACAGCGTGAGCTTCGATATTTCATTGACGATCAATGAAGACTTTGCAGGTAGCCTGCTGACGAACTGGGCGGAAATCTCAGATGCGTCTGACAGCGCCGGTGGCCCAACCCGTGAAGATATTGACAGCACACCTGATGCTGAAAACTTCAATCAAGATGGCGAAACTGACGATCTTGACGATGACAATGTGGTCGATCAAGACGGTAAGAACGGTGGCGATGAAGATGACCACGACCCAGCACAAATTCTTGTCACGCGTTTTGACTTAGCGCTCAAGAAGACGCTGGTCACTGAAGGTCAAATTAGCCGCGGCGACGATGTCACCTTTGCAATCACGGTTTATAACCAAGGTGATGTAGACGCATTCGATATTGCCGTGACAGACTACGTCCCAACGGGCATGACCTATGTCGGCTCAAATGTCGCAGACGTTGTGCTTACCAATAACGACGCTGCCGTTGTTGTGACCGACAATGGTGACAATACATATGGCATTGACACGCTCGCATTTGGCGACAGTGTGACCTATGAACTGACCTTGGCACTTGATCCAAGCTTTGAAGGCACGTTGATTGTCAACTGGGCTGAAATCTCAGCCGGTGCGGATGATCCGGGTGAAGAATCACGTACGGACATTGACAGCACGCCAGATGGTGAAAACTTCAACACCCCAGAAGAAACCGATGACTTTGATGACGACGATGTCATTGATGAAGACGGTAAGAAGGGCGGTGACGAAGATGATCACGATCCAGCGCCAGTGACGGTGACTCCATTGCATAGCTTGGGCAACCAAGTTTGGGAAGACACCAACGAAGACGGCCTCATCGATGATGGTGAACCATTGTTGGCTGGCATTTGGGTTGAACTGTGGCAAGACGCAGATGCGAATGGCCAACCAGATGATCTGAATGCAGATGGCGTGATTGATCAGTTTGACATGCTCGAAATGGATACTACCGATGAAAACGGGTTGTATTTGTTCGAAGACTTGTTGGCTGGTACTTACTTAGTCTCAATTCCTGCTGTGGAATGGGTCGACGAAAACGGCGCACCAGGTCCATTGGCGGGTATGGTTTCAACGCCAGGTGACAACCAAAGCGACACAGACAACAACGACAATGGGATCGATCCTGCGAACCCAGGTGACGACGTTTGGTCAGCACCAGTTGTGCTGGGTGACGGCGAACCAAATGGTGAAAATCCAGACAACGATCTGGTCACACCAGATAACGATGAAAACTTGACGGTCGACTTTGGCTTCATCCCAACCTACTCAATTGGGAACCAAGTTTGGCTGGACAGCAACGACAACGGCTTGATTGATGCTGACGAAGCATTACTAGAAGGCATTTGGGTTGAATTGTGGCAAGACGCAGACGCAGATGGCCAACCAGATGACTTGAACGCCGATGGTGTCGTTGATGACAGCGATATGCTGGCAATGGATACCACCGACGCAGACGGCCTGTATTTATTCGACTATCTGCCTAAGGGTGATTACGTTGTAAGCATTCCGGCTGTGGAATGGGACGATAACGGCACACCAGGGCCGCTAGCTGGACACCGCTCTTCTACGGGCGCAACGGCTGATGATAGCGACAACAATGACAACGGGATTGATCCTGCGAACATTGGCGATGCGGTGCTCTCTGAAACAATCACGCTGGGTGATGGCGAACCAACGCTGGAAAATCCAGACAATGACGTCAACACCCGTG
>JAHDBS010000125.1 GCA_020630225.1 Anaerolineales bacterium
ACTTTGCCAGACGCAGCGCGGGTTGCCATGTCATCGCCAACGGCAAAGACTGGGAACGCAGCGTCTAAATCGGCTGGCAGTTCGCCCGCCATGAGACGTTCGAATTCAGCCGCTTCTGCTGGATACTTTTCTTTATAAGCTGCTAAGTCGGCTTGCCATTCTGTGTAAGACTTCTTGCCGCTGCGCAGTGCGCCTTTCAAGTGTCGCTTGACGTTACTTGGAATGACAAAGCTTTCGTTTGGATCAAAGCCAAGATTTTCTTTGGTCAGCGCCAATTCTTCTGGCCCTAGCGGTGAGCCATGCACATTGTAGCTATCGGCTTTGTTTGGTGAGCCATGGCCAATAATCGTGCGAATGGAAATGATTGAAGGTTGGTCAGTCTTGCGTTTTGCACGGCCAATGGCGCGTGAAATGGCGTTGACATCGGTGCCGTCTTTGACCATTTGCGTGTGCCAGCCAAGGCCAAGGTGACCCGCAAGTGAGGCGGCTTCGGCAGTGATCCCTTCCATGAGGTCACCGTCGGTGACAATCGCAAAGGTGTAGTGATCCACAATATCTGGTGCATCTTCTTTATTGAAGCGTGCAGCCAAGTGGGCTTCAGCCATTGCCATCCCAACAGCATTCGCAAACCCTTGGCCAAGTGGACCAGTCGTTGCTTCAACACCAGGAGTAATGCCAACTTCAGGGTGCCCTGGCGTGTTACTGCCCCATTGACGGAAGTCTTTCAAGTCTTGTAGAGAGACATCATAGCCAGTCAGGTGTAGCATGCTGTAAAGCAGCATAGAACCATGACCGCCAGACAAAATAAAGCGGTCGCGATTGATCCAATTCGGTTCAGCTGGATAGTGCTTGCGATGTTTTTGCCAAAGCGTGTAGGCCATTGGCGCAGCGCCCATTGGTAAACCAGGGTGACCACTGTTTGCAGCTTGCACACCATCCGCAGAAAGCACGCGGATAGTATTGATTGAACGCAGTTTGATGTCTTGTTTGGCAGTTTCAGCCATTTTTATCTCCAATTGCGGATTCGATAATTCGAGTTTTTAACGTGAGTTCTATACAAAATAGACGTCACAAGGTTGGACACGCTTACAGTTTATATCGTCGCATATTTACCTGCACCGCGCCAAGGGGAATACTACCAAAGATTTAAACAAAAAAGGCGCTCGCAATTCACGGCGCCTTAAAAGATTTATATCTAATGTTGATTATTGACGACAGTGCAGCCCAATATGTTCTAAAACTCACCTAACTCAAAAACGGCAGCTGCCCAAGCCAGCCCAGCGCCAAAGCTGGCAAACGCTAGCGTCTGTCCCGGTTTGATGCGTCCATCTTCATAAGCTTGGCACATTGCCAGTGGAATACTAGCAGCACTGGTATTTCCAAAGCCCTGCACATTCGTTACAACTTTTTCTGGCGGTAATTTCGCTTTGCCAGCTGCATATTCAATGATACGCAAATTCGCCTGATGTGGAACGAAGTAATCAATATCTTCAAACGTGAGCTCGGCATCTCGGACAACGTTATCTAAGCTACTCACCATGGTCCGCGTTGCAAACTTGAACACTTCCCGCCCGTTCATGTAGAGATACCAATCATCGCGATTGCCCATGTTCTCAGGGCGTGGTGGAAGTTGGGTACCACCACCGGGCAAAATCAGATGTTCGCCACCGCTACCGTCTGAGCCAAGCTCATAAGACAAAAGACCACATTTTTTATCGGTGGCTTGTAAAAGCACGGCCCCAGCAGCGTCCCCGAACAAAACGCAGGTAGAACGATCGGTGTAATCCATAAAGCGTGAAACCAATTCAGCGCCAATGACAAGCACGTTCTTCGCCATCCCACTTTCGATCATGGCTGTGCCTTGCACCAAGCCATAGACCCACCCCGGACAGCCAGCCGTGAGCGTATATGCCCCGACATTGGTGGCCCCAAGCTTGTCTTGCACTAGGCTAGACACTGGTGGCGTCAGCATATCTGGGCTGTTGGTACACATAATGATCAGATCAAGATCTTCTGGCGCAACATTTGCCATTTCCAAGGCCTGCTTACCAGCCCAAGCAGCATAGTCACTGCATTGTTCCCCATCTGTAGCAATGCGGCGTTCCCGAATACCACTGCGCGAGACAATCCATTCGTCATTGGTATCGACCATTTTTTCGAGATCAGCATTGGTCAGCACATTTTCTGGTTCGTACTTCCCAAAGCCAACGATATTTGCATATTGTTGCGACATAAAATCCTTCCAAATCCAATAGTGTTGCTACACACGAGTCTAACGCATTCTTTAGAAGAAGAGGCGCTTAATTTTAGTTTGACAGTGCAAGGGCGCACCAACTATACTCGCAGCCAGCACTAAGTGAAGAAACCACATAAACAAGGAGGAGTTACGCATGGCAATTACTTACAAGTTCCATGGACACGCAACGCATGAGTTAACTGTCAATGAAACCGTCATTTTGATTGACCCATTCTTCTCAGGCAACCCTGCAGCAACCATTAGCGCTGAAGATGTGAACCCAGACTACATTCTGGTGTCTCATGGACATGGCGATCATATTGGCGATACTGTCGCAATCGCTAAGCGCACAGGCGCTAAGGTGATCGCAAATTTTGAAATTGCTGAAGGTTGGCTAACCAAGCAAGGTGTGAGCAACATTCACCCACAGCACATTGGGGGTGGTTTCACCCATGCATTTGGCTACGTCAAAATGACAAATGCCCTGCACGGCTCACAATTACCTGACGGGTCTGAAGGTGGCAATCCAGTTGGGTTCTTATTAGAAATTGAAGGCAAGCGGCTCTATTTTGCTTGTGACACTGGCCTGTTCAGTGACATGGCACTGATTGCTGAAGGCGGCTTAGATTTGGCCGTGCTGCCCATTGGAGACAACTTCACCATGGGACCAGCCGATGCAAAAATCGCTGTTGAACGATTTCTAAAACCAAAGGTTGTTGTGCCCGTTCATTACAATACTTGGCCACCCATTGCCCAAGATGCAAACGCATTCAAGACAGCTGTCGAAAGCGCAACAGACAGCAAAGTTGTGCTGATGACAGCTGGCGATTCGATTTCAATATAGGTGTATTTACAGACTGTGCGGCGGTAGTATTTTCGCCAGTTTGTCTTTATTGGCATTAGAGAGGAGTTATCCAATGAAGAAGTTTATTCCAATGCTGCTAGCCGCTGTGTTAGCAGTTTTCGGCGCATTGACGCTGACCCGCTCAACCACTGCCCAAACAGGCGGGTCTGGGCAAATTACATTTACTGATATCTGTTTAGATTATTACTACATTGCTCAACATCAGGGAACAGGTGAAGAGCTAAGCGGTAATGTTTGGCCGGTAATGGCTGACGGCACCATGGGTGCAGTGACCTTAAACGGCACTGCTGGTCAGTGGCAATATGAACTGTACCGCCAAGATGGGATAGTCGAACGCGGTTCGTTTGTCTTAGGCAATGGTCAAACCGTCAATATTTGGTCTAGCCAACACAATTGCCCAGTACCGCTTACGGGCAATTTGACAGTCGCAAGTGCCGTGTTGAATGGTGCTGCTGAAGTCGCGGCCAACCCAAGTCGCACCTACACAATCGTGCAAGGCGACACCATTGAGTCGATTGCCGCTAAGCTAGGCGTGCAAGTCCGTATTTTGTTGATCCACAATCCATGGTTGGTCATCCCAATGACCTTGGTGCCGGGCGACACAGTAAACGTTCCAACCCAAACAGACATTGCCATTAGCGCAGCGCAACAAGCCGTTGCCACGGGAGCAGGCGCAGTTGCTGGTGGCGGCGCTGCTGCAATTCCAGTCCAAGCAGCAGCCCCCGCTGGACCAAGCGCCTTACAAGCTGTTGGCAGCGCTAGCGGCGGTGGACAAATTGCCATTCGTAACAATGCTGGCTCTGGTGAGTGTGGGCAAGGGTCTATTAATGGACAATATCAAGAAGTTCTAAGTCGCTTGTCTGGCACGTTACGCTATGACGAAATCAAACTGTATGAAGTGGGAACAGACATCAATGGTGATATTTGTGTCACGATTTCCACGCGCTTCTTCGGTGGTAATGGACAGTACACATTGTTTGTCAACGGTGCTCAAGTTGCATACCGCGGCCCACACTTAGAATCACGTCTCGATGGTGAGTATGGTTTCATGCGCTTTGACTTGATTTCAGCATGTAACCAAACCATCAGCTTTACACTTGAATTAGTATCCGGTGACGGTCAACGCATTTCACAGGTCTTCAGCACCTTTGTGCCTTGCCCCGGATCTGCACAGGCAAATGCGCTAACCCAAGCAATTGTTGATGATGCAGCAGCAGCGGCAGCAGCAGCAGCGGCACTTATTTCTGTGCCAACAGGTCCTAGCGCTCTACAAGCCGTAGGCACGTCTTCAAATGGCAGCACCATGTACGTCCGCAACAGCGCTCGCTCTGGGGAATGTGGGACTGCATCACGCGCGGGCATCTATCAAGATGTCGTCAATCGCTTGCAAGGCATTATTCGCCTTGAAAGCCTGGCCGTGAAATCTGTCGCAATTGATAGCAATCAAGAAAACTGTGTCACATTTGGTGCAGTCGTGTTTGGCGGCAGCAGTGGATATACATTCTTCATCAACGGCATTCAGGTTGGACACCGTGGACCAAACCTCATTTCACGCGCAGACGGCGACTATGGTGCTTTTGAATTCGACTTAGTTGCAGAATGTAACCAACAACTGACATTCACGTTGACCATCCAGTCTGCTGATGGTCAAACTCTAACCCATACGTTCAACGAATTTGTTAGCTGTACAACGCAACCTGTTGCCCCAGCTGCGGTCAACTTTGTACCAACACCTGCCGCAGCAGCACCAGTAGCGTCACAAGCGTCACAAACGGTTGTCGGCTCTGGTAGTGGTGGCGGTCAAATTGTTGTCATCGACAACGCTGCTGCTGGTGAATGTGGTGCGGGCATCAATACAGGTGAAGTTGTGCCAAAGGTTTCTGGTGGCATGCGTGTTGAAGAAATTACGCTCCGCGAAGTGGCACACTTCCGCCGCACACAAGTCTGTGTCACCTTTGACCTGCTCTTCTTTGGTGGGCAAGGTCCTCACAGCATTGCTGTCAACGGCGTCCCAGTTGATCATCGCGGACCACACTTGGTCTCACGTCTAGACGGTGAGTTTGGTTATCTGGCCTATGACTTGATTGTCGACTGTAACCAAACCTATGACATGAACGTCACGCTGACATCGTCTGATGGACAGAACGCAGTTGGCACATTTAGCCAGTTCATTCCTTGTCCATAGGAAATAGAGCGAAACACCAAAAATCAAAACGCGGTCGCTATGGCGACCGCGTTTTTTGATTCTATGTCAGACAACTTCATCGATTGTCTGGATAGAGCGCTCAGTCGGCGCCACCCAATTACGCCGGGCTTCAACTGAAAACAGCTTGTCTCGCGCATAGAAGTCAAACAACAATGCCTGATCCATTAGCTTGCTTTTTGCTAGCTTCGCCACGAGCGTGTAAATATCATTGTTCGCATTGTTCCTACGTACGAAGGCTGCCAAAGCGTGTAAGTAAAACATGGTGATGGTTTCGTGATAACCACCTGTGTCTGTATTAGGTGTACCAACAGCGAGGTTATAGCCCTTAATACCGTTACGCACAATCGCTTCACTTTCCTCAAGACCGTGCGATATGATCGCATGCAGCCCGACAATCAGATGCGCCTGATGCGTCCACTCCGATTTAGGTAAGGTATGATCATAAAACCCGGCAATGATGTAATCAATTTTCTGTTTTTCCACCGTTAAGCTCACCTTACTTCGACCGCTATGTCTTGGCAGACACAACTGACCGCTGTTATAACACCGCCCGATGAAACAAAAATATTGCTTCAAAGCGCTGCCCTACCGCGCATTACCGCAGCAGACGTCTTTGCCGCTGACTTTGGCAAAATGGCAATGCTGCTTAGCACTCTCATTGGCAACCCAACACTGGTACTGCGGCTGCTTGACTACACTATAGACCGAGATAACCAACAGATCAGTATTGCTATCCACGCAGTCTTACTACCCACCAATGATACTGAAATAGGGCCAGATTACGAGTTGTACGCACCAAGCAAAGCGGCAACGCTTGTGAATGCAGCCCAACGTCAGAGTTTAGACAATTATTTTTCTTTGCAACGTGCGCCCTCAATGGAAGCACCATGGAGCAGTTATCAATGGTATCTGCATGCACACCATTGGATTGAAAGTAATCTAACGTCACTTGGCTATACCAGCCTGACACCCACACAGCAGTTCAAAATTTGGGGCGTTGGCTGCGTCCTGCAAATTGAAACAGATCAGGGCAGAGTTTGGTTCAAGGCCTGTCGGACATTGCCACTGTTTGTAAATGAAGCTAGCGTCACAGCCCAACTCGCACGCGAATACCCGCTGGATGTAGCGCAGCCGCTTGCAATTGATGAAGAGCGTAATTGGTTACTCACGCCACACGTCGGCAACAGCTTGAATACGCCACCCACCGAAACTGCAAATGGTGATGCATATCGTCAGCTTGCCCGACTGCAAAAACAAACAATTGCCCGCACTGCTGAACTCAAAGCAATGGGCTGTCTTGTTAGAGACTTAGAATGGCTACGCCACCAAATTACGCCTTTGCTTGATCGCATCGAACAACATCATTTAGATGACCGCGCCCTCATTGCCAAAGCCAGAGAAAAATTACCGCAATGGGATGCACGAATTGAGGCAATGAAGACGCTGCCGTTTCCTGACACACTTATCCATGGTGATTTTCATGTTGGCAATGTCTTTGGCTCCAATGCCCCATTTCGCATCATTGACTGGAGCGATGCGTCAATTTCGCATCCGCTCATAGACTTACAAGCCATTCTCTATTTTGCAGACGAGCAAGACTGGGCGGAATATCTGACACCTTGGTTTGCAGAATGGGGAATTGAAGAGTGGTTACCAATCGTAAAACTTAGTCGCCCAATTATTGGCCTATTCCACTTGCTCTCCTTTGAACAGATACTCTCAAACGTAGCGCCAAGTGAAGGACAGCTCTATGTGAACGACATCCAATGGTATCTTGAAAAGATCACCCTTGACGATTTCGCGGAGTAACGTAAAATCTTGCCGATGTTTGCGCATTACCGTCATTTCCAACCTGTCATTTTTGCCAAACACATTTATATATTTTGAATTCTAAGAGCCGTAAAGGCTCTTTTTTTTGCCTATTGGTCGCCCACGAAGGATCACTAGGCAGCACTAAGAAAAACATTTCGTGGATCTTCATGCCCTTCTTGGGCAGTAAAAACTATGACCATCATTGAATTACCAGGCCTCATTGATCCACACGTGCACCTTCGTGAACCGGGTGCTACCCATAAAGAAGACTGGGACACGGGCACACAATCTGCATTAGCCGGCGGCATTACAACCGTCTTGGCAATGCCAAACACTGCCCCACCCATTGTCGATGCCGATGCGCTCAAACTGACCTTAGACGCCGCCGCTGAAAAGTGCCGCTGCGACTATGGTATTTATCTGGGGGCAACCAAAGAAAATGTCCAAAGCGGCCTCGCCCTGACGGATCGGGTTGCGGGCATGAAGATGTACTTGGATGATACCTACGGCACACTGGAAATCGATTGGCGCGATCTGACCACGCTGAATGCGCATATGGCCGCTTGGCCCAAAGACATGCCTTTAGTATGTCACGCCGAAGAACGCACGACGGCCGCAGCGATTATGACTGCGTTTGTCAATGATCGCTCAGTACACATTGCACACGTTAGCCGCAAATCTGAAATCGATATTATTCGGGCGGCAAAAGAGAAAGGCATCAAAGTCACCTGCGAAGTTGGGCCACACCATCTCTTCATGAGCGAGGATGATTTCGAATGGCTCGCCCCTGGCTACCGCGAAGTGCGCCCACGGCTTGCGACAAAAGCAGACCAAGAAGCGCTGTGGCAGGCCATTGCCGATGGCGTCGTCGACTGTATCGCAACTGACCATGCGCCCCACTTACCAAGTGAAAAAGACCGCGAAAATCCAAGCCCTGGCTATCCGCAATTGGAAGTCTCATTAGCGCTCATGTTGCGCGGCGTTCAAGAAGGCCGACTAACCTTGGAACAACTCATCCCACTGATGTCGACCAACATCCGGCGCATTTTCAATTTACCAGAACAACCTGATACAGTCGTAGAGGTAGACCTCGACGCCAAATGGATAGTCAAAGCCGCAGAGATGAAATCACGCTGTGGTTGGTCCCCTTACGAAGGCTGGGAACTCAAAGGTCAGGTCAAGAAAGTCACCCTGCGCGGTGAAGTCGCCTTTGAAAATGGAGAGGTAACTGCGCCGAAAGGGTTTGGGAAGAATGTTGCGGAGTTGAGGAATAAGTAAGGTGTAACGAGTAATGACGTATACACTATGTCTTTCCTAAAAAGCACAAATTGAACTCTACCCAACGCCCTACAATATTTACTCATTACACCTTACTCATTAGAACCATGAATCTCACTGAACAACAACGCGCTGCCATTTCCGCGAAGTGGAAAGGCCAACATATTCTGTCTGTAGACCAATTCAATCGCTTAGATTTGGAAACCATTTTGGCGGTTGCCGATGACATGCGGGTCATTGTAAAAACCGTTGGCACCTGTGACTTGCTGAAAGGCAAGCTGACCTGCAATCTGTTTTATGAACCTTCTACGCGGACGTCGTCTTCGTTTGCAGCGGCAAGTGAACGGTTGGGCGGAAGCGTTATTCTCATCAACAACGTGCAGTTTTCTTCGGTTACGAAGGGCGAAACCTTGCCGGATACTATCCGCGCCGTTGGTTCTTACACGGATGCAATTGTGCTGCGTCACTATGAAAAAGGTGCCGCTGAGCTAGCCGCAAAATACTCACCCAAGCCGATCATCAACGCGGGGGATGGCCCTGGGGAACACCCAACCCAAGCCTTACTAGATCTGTTCACAATCAAACGCGAATTGGGCAAGATCGATGGGCTAACGGTGACCTTATTAGGTGACTTGAAGTATGGGCGCACTGTGCACTCGCTGGCCCGCTTGTTGACAAACTTTGAAGGCATCAAAATCAACTATGTTTCGCCTGACAGCTTGCGCATGCCAGACTACCTCATCAAGCAAGTTGGGGATGCGGGCGTTGAACAGCACGAATACGACGCGCTTGAACCCATCATTGCCGAAACCGACATTCTTTATGTCACCCGCGTCCAAAAAGAACGTTTTGATGATCTGGCACACTACGAAGCCGTCAAAGATGCATTCATCATTTCACCAGAAACGTTGAAAGACGCCAAACAAGAGATGCGCGTGCTGCACCCGCTGCCACGCGTCAATGAAATTACAATGGAAGTGGATGACGACCCGCGTGCCGCCTACTTCCGCCAAATGGAAAACGGCATGTATGTCCGCATGGCGTTACTGTACTTAGTTCTAGGAAAACAATAGGATTACTGCCCACGAAGGGCACGAAGAAGCACGAAGTTTTATTCAGTACTTCTTCGTGACTCTTCGTGAACCTTTGTGGGCCAATAAAAATATGACCTCATTTTTTGAACGTGTTGAAGCCCGCGCGACGAGCGCAAATACATTGTTATGCATCGGGATTGACCCGCATCCAAATCGACCAGAAGGCCAGTCGGCGGACGCTGCCAAAGCCTTTGCGCTGAATTTGATTGAAAAAACAGCCGACTATGCGCTGATGTACAAGCCCAACAGTGCATTTTTTGAACGCTTTGGTGCCGCTGGCATCGATGCCCTCAAGGCTGTGATTGATGCAGTGCCAGCTGACATCCCAGTGTTATTGGATGCCAAGCGCGGTGATATTTCTAGCACCGCTGCCGCCTATGCAGACAGTGCTTTCAATACGCTTGGCGCAGATGCGATTACGCTCAGCCCCTACCTTGGCAGCGACTCGGTCGCCCCGTTCGTTGGCGATGCAGGCAAAGGTGCGTTTGTGCTTTGTAAAACCTCAAATCCGAGCAGCGGTGACATTCAAGACATCGCCCTTGATGAAATGGGCACGCCACTGTATGTCCATATGGCTTACACCATTAGCCAATGGTCAGAACATGACAACGTTGGTCTCGTCGTTGGCGCGACTTATCCGAAAGCGCTTGGCTATGTGCGTGACGTTGCGCCAAATCTGTGGATCTTAGCGCCCGGCGTTGGTGCCCAAGGTGGCGATCTGAAAGAAACTCTTGAAGCCGGCCTACGGCCAGATGGCTTGGGTGTGCTGATCACCGTGTCCCGCGCGATTGGCAATGCCGATGATCCTGCCGCTGCCGCCTTAGCGTTACGCGATGAAATCAATGCAGTTCGCGCAACCATTGAACCGGGCGTGGTTGTGGAACATATGCATGGTCCCCGCGTCTCGCTCGCTGAAATTGCAGAGGCGTTGGTTGAATCTGAATGTGTGCGTTTTGGAAACTTTACGCTGAAGTCTGGCATTCAATCGCCAATCTACATCGATATGCGCCGATTGGTGTCATTTCCTGCCCACTTGGAAACAGTGGCAATCGCCCTCGATGACCTGCTGATGGAGTGCGACTTTGATCGAATTGCCGCGCTGCCATATGCCGCCTTACCAATTGGTACAGCCGTCTCACTAGTTGGGGATCACCCAATGGTGTATGTACGTAAAGAGCAAAAGACCTACGGTACGAAGGCTCCAATTGAAGGGCTGTATGAAGAAGGTGAAACGGTAGTCATCCTAGATGACCTGATTACCAAGGGTGACAGTAAGTTCGAAAGCATTGCCAAGTTTACTGACCTTGGCCTGCAAGTCACAGACGTTGTGGTGCTAGTAGACCGCGAGATGGGCGCGGCGGACAAGCTGGCCGCCCAAGGGTTCACGCTGCGCAGCGCAGCGAAGATTACTGAGCTGTTGCCACTCTGGTTGAACATGGGCGCAATTGATGAAGCGCAGTATGAGGAAGTGTTGGCGTTTTTGCAGGGGTAGGACGTTAGCCGCGGACTAGCGCAGAAGAACGCGGATTTTTGATATTGGAAGCCGATGGGTCTGGAAAGATCTGTCGGCTTTTT
>JAHDBS010000126.1 GCA_020630225.1 Anaerolineales bacterium
AGAAGCGCTGGATAGTCTGCTTTCACAAACGCTTTCGGATTTTGAAGTCATTGCTGTTGATGACGGATCTACTGATCGGTCATACGAAATTTTGCGCACCTATGCTGCAAAAGACCCGCGCATAAAGCCATACTACAAGCCACATACTGGTGTGGTTGAAACAGCGCAATATGCGCTTTCTCTTAGCCATGGCCGTTACTTAGCCCGCATGGATGCCGATGATATTGCTATGTCATCTCGGTTAGAGAAACAAGTCGCGCTACTTGCTAACAATCCAAGTCTTAGCGTTGCTAGCTGTCTTATCAAACTTTTTCCCGAAGACGAGATTCAACTTGGGTTTCAAATTTACGCTGATTGGCTGAATAGCGTGGTTACGCCAATGCAAATCCGGCGTGATTTTTTCATTGAATTACCAGTGCCTAATCCCACTACTATGGTCTATCGTGAAGAGTTGCTGGGTTTAGGCGGCATTCAAGAGCATGGTTGGCCAGAAGATTATGAGCTTTGGCTGCGCTACAACCACGCCGGCAAACAGATGCAGAAAGTGCCAGAGGTGTTACATCACTGGCGAGATGCCCCGACGCGCTTGACCCGCAGTGATAATCGTTATTCGATTGAGAATTTTATGAGGGCCCGGATACATTACCTGTGCCAAGGACCATTAGCGGGAGTAGAACCTGTTATTGTTTGGGGGGCAGGCCAGATGGGAAAGCGAATCTCAAAGTATTTGCTGCGCGCAGGCTGTCAAATTGCAGCATTTGTAGATGTCGATGCACAGAAAATTGGCAAGACGCTCCGTGGTATCCCAATTGAAGATCATCAAAACATAGTCAAGATTTGGGAGGCTTATGGCCGACCAATCATTCTATCTGCTGTGTCTTCGTATGGTGCACGAAAGGAAATCCGTGCCTTTTTGGATAGTAAGGGGTTTGAAGAAATGACACACTATTGGTGCGTGGCTTAATACCTTGTCATGTTTGATGTAGCGCATGCATAGTGATCAGTTGCGCAATAAAAAGTTGGAGTTACTTCAAAAATATTGCAGTTCATCTGTGAAAAAACGCTAGTTCAGTGTCCACACCGCTGAATAGCCTAACCAACGGACATCTTTTATATACCCTTTTCTAACAGATGAGTATAATGTGCGCGGATTTCACGTTAACTGTCAATTTTGTATTTGCGTAGAAATTTTTACAGTTTTAGAACCCTATGAACCCAATATTGCTTAGCATTCTACTGATCGTCGGTGGTTATTTGATGGGAACTATTCCGTCAGGACTAATCGTTGTGCGCCTCTTTTCTGGCAAGGATGTTCGCGAACATGGAAGTGGCCGCACAGGCGGGACAAATTCCATGCGTGCCGCTGGGTTTTGGGCAGGGTTTTGCACGGCTTGGTTAGATGTTTTCAAAAGCATGGGAACAGTGCTGATTGCAAAAGCAATTTTGCCAGCTGAGCCATGGGCATACTGGGTGACCGTGATTGCTGGGTTAGCTGCAATTGTTGGGCATAACTGGAATGTCTTCCTTCGTTACGATGAAGTTCTCCCCGATGGACGTATTGTCAAAAAACTAGGTGGTGGCGCTGGTGGCGCTTGTGCATTTGGTGGGGCTGTTGCTTTTTCCGGCTGGATTGCGCTACTAATTTTTCCAGCGGGATTGATTGTTCTATTCGGGATTGGGTATGCCTCGGTAACAACCATGACGATTGCGATCACAGCAACCATTATCATGGTAATTCAAGCCAATGCAGGCACCATCCCATGGATTTATGTCGCCTATGGTGTCTTTAGCATTGTGCTATTGGCATGGTCACTAAGGCCAAATTTCAAGAAGCTCGCAGAGGGTCGTGAGCGGCTTGTTGGCATTCGCTCTTGGCTGAAGCATGGCAAATTAACGTACGATCCTAACTCTCCTCAAACTTAGTCGTGATAACAACAGTTGAAATCCTGTTTTTAGGCTAAAACTTCAATTATTCTCCCTAAAAAGCACTAGAACATCTGATCTTTTTGTGGTAATCTTGAAATCATAGGTAGCCAAGAGACTCCGATTCTTGTAACATATGTAGTCGAGTTAGGCTCTAGATAGAGGCTATCTGAAAATAAAACAATATGCATCGTACAACTTATTCATTTCGATGCGAAAAGATTAGGAGATAAAATTCCATGGCATTTTCACACACCAACTCAAAAGGCGTTAGCTACATCTTGCACGGTCGCGAAACCACATTGAAGAACGGCAACACCCGCACCCTCTACTTCTTCTCAAAGGAAGAAAAAGACGGCGCTTTGGACGCTGTTCCAGCTGGTTACGTTGTTTCTGAAACCAAGAACGGCTTGCCAGTATTGAAGAAAGCTGCATAAAAAAGTAAAACACTAAATAAAATAAATAAAAGCGTCAGCTATTGCTGGCGCTTTTTTGTTTAATACCTAGTAAATGCGGTTTTCGCTTTTGAGAATGCTCAAAATAGGGTTTAATGAAGACATCATGACAAAGACCGTGAATATGTTGTTAGTGGAAGACAATTTCCATGATGTTGCCGCGTTCAAACGCGCCTTGCGTGACGCTAGCTATATCTACAACATCACCGATGTTCGCCGGGCTGAAAATGCTCTGAAATTGATTGAAGAACGCCCTGGTACCTTTGATCTGGTTGTTACTGATCATCTATTGCCAGGCATGACTGGGTTAGAGCTGTGCGAAATTCTCATTCAGCGCAACGTCAAAATTCCACTTGTTTTGCTGACTGGTGCCGGCTCTGAAAAGGTCGCTGTCGATGCGCTTGAAATTGGTGTAACAGACTACATCACCAAAGATAATGGACGGCGCTATTTGAATGTTCTTCATATGGAACTAGCGCAGGCCTTGGCAAAGTTTGAAAACTTACTAGGGCGGATTCAAGCTGAAGCTGCCCTGCGGCAAAAAGCCTCCCAACTCCAAGTTCAAAATAAAGAACTAGATGCTTTTGCACATACGGTCGCACATGACCTACGCAACCCCATCGCACTCATTATTGGCTATGCAGAAGTGGCACGGATGGAACTCAACCCAGAGGTCAATTCGTCATTGCATAAATACTTGTCGGTTATTTTGCAGCATGCAGCAAAAGCCAGCAATATTATTGATGAGTTGCTACTATTAGCCACTGTCCGCACCGAAGAGGTTCCAATGGAGCCTGTCAACATGCCACTTGTGATGAACGAGGTAAGAGTTCGGGTAGACGATATGGTGCGTGAATACAATGCTGAGCTCATCATCTCTGAAACGTGGCCGGTTGTTGAGGCCCATGCCCCTTGGCTTGAAGAGGTCTGGGTAAACTACATCACAAATGCCATTAAGTACGGGGGGCGCCCGCCTGTCATTTCTGTGGGTTGGTTGGAGTTAGACAACGACCGGGTTCAATTTTGGGTGTCTGACAACGGTAGTGGAATTGCCCAAGAACAGCAAAAAAAGCTATTCCTGCCGCTAACACGCCTCAAGCAAAATCGTGAGCAACAAGGGCACGGCCTAGGACTGTCCATTGTAGAGCGCATCATTTCGCGCTTAGGCGGCACGGTTGGTGTAGAGAGCAAAATAGGGGAAGGTAGTCGATTTTATTTCACGCTTCCTAAAGTTTCAGACGCGCTCGAATAACAGCCTCAATGTCGTTACCTACGCCAAACTTGGCAGCCGTTGCAGCGGTTCAAGCCTACCTGCGCCAAAGAACGCCTAACTACGAAACTGCATATGAAATGTTGACGGAACCGGTTGTTATTGTCAGCCTTGATCGTTACATCGCCTATGTGAACAGCTCTTTTTGTGCCTTGTTCGGTTATTCAGCTGCGGATCTGATTGGGCAGCACGCAGAACTCCTATACGTTAGCGAAACCGAATTTACGCAAGCTACAGCAGACTATTTTGATGGCACTGCCGGCAGCTCTGCTAAGCTGCTGATGGTTGCTTACCAGAAACGGGATGGCACCATATTTTATGGTTCCAGTGCACCAAACGCCCTCTATGAGGGGGACACAATCGTTGGCTATCTAGGAATTGTGCGTGATATTTCAGAGGCAATGCAAACGCGGCGTGAATTGGCATTGACATCGTTTCAGCTGCGGAGCGTTTTTGACTCGGTGCCACGGGCGTTGTTTTTTACAGCGATTGACCGCACCATGATTATGGTTAATCCAGCTACAGAGCGGTTATTCGGTTACACCAAAGCTGAGCTTATTGGACATACTACGCGGATGTTAGTCGCGGATACCGAAACATTTGAAAAGCTTGGGCAGCAGCGTGTCAATGCGCAAATGCCAGGTATTCAATTGCCGTTTATTCAGGAGTTTCGTAAGAAGTCAGGCGAGCTATTTTTAGGGGAAGCGATTATTGGACCAATCCGCGATGACGACAATACAGTCATTGGGTTTGTAGGTATTGTTGCAGATGTTTCTAATCAGACAACGCGCGTTGCTGACCTTGAAGATCTCAATTTGCGGCTTGAGCAAAGCGTCATAGAGCGTACTGCCGCATTGGAAACAAGCAATGCAGAATTGCGCGCATTCGCCTACAGCATCTCTCATGATTTGGGTGCGCCGCTTCGGGCTATTCGCAACTATGCTGAATTCATTAAGCAGGACAATGTTGGCCGGTTAGATGCCGAAACCCTCGAGTTTTTACAGCATATTGATGACAATGCGGCCTACATTGACCGCTTAACCCAAGATTTGCTACAGTATAGCCGGATAGGCCGGAAAGTTTTGGAGCTTGAAGAAATAGAGTTGAAGCCATTCCTTTCTGGACTAGTCGATCGCTTAAGTTTAGACACCCAGGCAACAATCCGAATTGCGGATAACTTGCCGTCAATTTCAGCAGATTACGCCTTGCTGGAGCAAATTTTCTCCAATTTATTGACCAATGCCGTGATGTATGTGGCTGAAGATCGTAAGCCTGTAGTTCAAATTACATGTCAGGCAGATCAAACTCATTGGCACTTTATTGTGCGTGACAACGGTATTGGAATTGCAGCACAACATTTATCACGGGTATTTGGAATTTTCGAACGCCTACACCTACAAAGTGAATATCCTGGCACCGGTATTGGCTTGGCAGTCGTGAAACGGGCAGCAGAGTATATGGGTGGCTGTGCGTCGGTAAGTTCAACGGTTGGTGTTGGCAGTATGTTTAGAGTATCAATTTCGAAAGCGTTAGAAAACACCAATGATTAAGGGCACTCCACCAGTTTTGCTTGTTGAAGACAGCGCACATGAGGTGCGCTTCATGCAGCGGATTTGGAAACGGCACGATATTGTGCATCCGCTTGTCGTGACTCATCATGGTCAACAGTGTTTAGACTATTTACGAGCGGAAGATAAGCAGCAAAATCCGCCGCCACGACTGATTTTGATGGATATTCGCATGCCCGTCATGAATGGCATAGAATGCCTGCGGGAAATCAAATCAGATGCTGAACTAGCCCATATTCCAGTCGTCATGCTAACCAGCAGTAAAGACCAAGACGATTTGAATCAAAGCTTTGCTGAAGGCTGCAATACGTATATCCAGAAGCCAAGTACCATTGAAGACTTGACCGTCACCATCGAAAAAATTTGCGCTTATTGGGAACTGAACGTTTTACCCTAAGTGCCTCGATCTAATGAGTAGTAATTCCTCCAACTTCATTTCCGCAGAGTCGTTTGTCAAACTGGCAGCGCTTCTCAACGCACATATTGGCAAAGGGAGCCGTCAAGCAACCTTTTTCAGCCGCTCTGCTTTGCAATTGGCGACTGAAATTTTGCAACAATCTGGGTCTGGTGTGGCAATGTCGGGGTTGGCCTTACGTCCATCGGCAGATAACGATATGTTGGTTGTCGAAAGTGCTGTTGGGATCAATCCAAATGATACTGGTATGCTGCTCGTTTCACGCGGCGGTAGTCTCGCAACTGCGCTAGATGAGAATAAATCGGTCATTGTGCCCAATGTCGCTGATGATGCTGTTCTGGGCTTAGACCGTTCGTTGATGCAGTATAAGTCAGCGGCAATTGTCCCTGCGCATATTGTCTATGGACGGGATTTAGTCTTCGTCTTCCTGCACCCTGATGAGAATTATTTCAATGCAGACAATATGGTGATTTTGGATGCCATTGCAGAGCAAACCTCAAATGCTATCCAAAAACATCAGCTTGTCAAAGCCATTCGCACCGATGATGATCGCATTCTGCAGGTGCATAGCGAGTCACGCAAACAACTAGCGCGCGAATTGCATGATGGACCCGCACAGAACATGGCGGCTCTCACAATGCGGGCAAACTTTGCGCGCCGCATGATTGATACTGATCCAGAACGGGCGAAGAAAGAGCTAGAAGATATTGAAAAGCTAGCCCGTGATACAACGAAGACTATTCGGTATATGTTGTTCACTATGCGGCCATTGGTCTTAGAAAGTCGCGGCTTACGCTCTGCATTAATGAATTTGGCTGAAAAGATTAAGGGCACCTACGGACAAGAAATTTACCTTACCGTGTCGCCAGATCTGCCCGAGCTGAAAGGGACAGATGCCAGCACTATTCTGTTCTATATTGCGGAAGAGGCTGTGATCAACGCGCAGAAACACGCAGCTGCTGAGAACATCTACGTGAGTGTTTATCTAGATGAAAATGAATTGGTGCTGGAAGTGTCAGATGATGGCGTTGGCCTAAATCTGGGTCAAATTCAGGCCAATTATGATCAGCTAGGCAGCTTAGGTATGGTCAACATGCGCGAGCGCGCTGAGCTATTGAATGGCGCGGTCGATGTGCACTCAGTTATTCACAAAGGCACAACGATTACAGTACGCATTCCAATGACAGAAATGCTGCCCGAGCCGACGGAGAGTTAGCGAGCTGCGTTTAGCGCGCGTAACGATAATCCTTCTTCATCACTATATAGCCAGCGTTCCATGTTGGCTTTTATTTGTGGCCATTCACTGTCTAACATACTGAACCAAGCTGTGTCGCGGTTGCGACCCTTGTAGACAATATGTTGACGAAACACACCTTCAAACTGAAATCCTAACCGTAATGCTGCTGCGCGGGAGCGCGCATTTAGGCTGTCGCACTTCCACTCCACGCGCCGATAGTTCAATTTCTGGAATGCATCTTTCAATAATAAATAGATGGTTTCCGTGTTGACCTTTGTTTGCTGCACCGATTGTAAATACCAAATGTGCCCTAGCTCCACGCGGCGCATAGACGGGACAATGTTCAAGTGGCTCACAATCCCAACTGCTTTGCCGCGATAAATAACGGCCCAAAACGTTGGATCTTTGCTATCGACTGTTGTTTCAAGCCAAGCCATGAACTCTTCAAGTGATTGCCAAGGGCCGTAAGGCATATAGGTCCACTGGGCATCAGCTTCTGCTGAGCCTTGAATTTCTGCGTACAGGTTAGGCCCATCAACAGCAGGAATGACTGCCCGTAATGTTACATAGCGCCCTACATGTGGCTCATGGCGCGGATGTGGTGAATTGCAGTCAGGAACTGGAATGCCAATAGGTAGAGATGAGTCTGTCATGTTGCTAATGCTTTTGAGTTTGAGCGGCCAAGTCGGATAAAGCCATTTACAAATGCGACCCCAAGCAAAATAAGCCCAAAGCCCACCAAAGTGTACCAGTGTAGTGTTTCGTCCAAGACTAGTACGCCTAAGATCACGCCAAAAATCGGCACCATGTAAATTGACATAGAGACATAGCTAGGCTCTGCGCGGTCAAGTAGTGCGTAGAACAGGACAAACGCAAGAGCAGTGCCAATTACGGCTAGAAATAACAGTGATCCAATTGCTGCGTTAGACGGCATTGGATTGGTCCACGGACGTTCAAAAAATAAGGCAACAGGTAAGAGCATTGCCGTAGCTGCAATCAATTGACCAGATGGTGCGACCAATGGCTCCATGCCCTTCAAGGTCTTCGCCTCGATAATAAATGCGATGGTGTACATCCACACCGCGACTAGAATTGCTAATGCGCCAATTGTTGTACCGTTCAAGCCGCTAAATAAGCTTGGGCCTAGTAAGAACAAAAGCCCAACAAACCCTACTCCAGCGCCAATGGCTTTGGGAATAGTAAGCCGGTCTGTCGCGATAAAAAAGTGAGCGGCAACAACAGTCCAAAGTGGTAATGTCCCATTGATAATTGAGGCTAAGGCACTGTCGATGTATTGCTCTCCATAAGAGAACAATGCGAATGGCACTGACATATGAAAAAATGCAGATACAATCAAATTCCACCACGTTTGCCGATCTCTAGGTAAGCGGCGGCCCTGTAAGCGCAAGATCACATAGAGCAAAATCGCCCCTAATCCAAGGCGAACGCCAGCTAGCGTCATGGGTGGAATCTCAGCGACCGCAATCTTGATAAACATAAACGATGGCCCCCAAGCGGCAGCCATTGCAACTAATAAAAGAACGCGGATGAGAGGAGTGTTTTTCATCGCGAAAGCTTATCACAGCAAAAGGTTCGCTACTCGCTAGGCACGCTGCCAACGGTATAACGATATTTTCTGCTAAAAGCTAGGATCCCAACCTTTATAAATTAGGGCAGCGACCAAAAACGCTGGAACTGAACGAGTAAAATTAAGCTGATGCTTGAACTCAACGCCATTTCAAAAACTTTTGACTCTAAACAAGTTTTGCGTGCGGTTTCGCTTTCGGTTGCCGAAGGCGAAATTGTGACTCTGTTAGGGCCTAGCGGGTGTGGTAAATCTACCTTGCTGCAAATTATTGCGGGGCTAATGCAACCAGATGCTGGTGATGTGCAGTGGGATAACCAGCCTTTGGTAAGTGTGCCGCCCCATTTACGAAATTTTGGTCTGATGTTTCAAGACTATGCTTTGTTTCCCCACAAATCTGTTGCGGAGAATGTTGCGTTCGGCCTAAAAACGGCTAAAAAGACAGCTGTAGAGCAAAAAACACGCATCACCGAAATGTTGCAGCTAGTGGGGCTGAGTGGATTTGAAGACCGTGATGTCAACACGCTTTCTGGTGGAGAACAACAGCGTGTCGCGCTGGCACGTTCGCTTGCACCACAGCCAAAATTGCTCATGTTGGATGAACCGTTAGGTGCCCTAGATCGTGCTCTACGCGAAACGCTGCTTGATGAGCTGCGCCAAATTCTACGGAGTCTGGGACAAACAACCATCTATGTGACGCATGACCAAGAAGAAGCCTTCGCAATTTCAGACCGTATGCTGATTATGAACGCCGGTGAAATTGTGCAGGCTGGCCCTCCACAACATGTCTATGCAACCCCAAATTCAGAATTTACAGCGCGTTTTTTAGGGTTTTCGAATGTGTTCTCAGGTGTTGTAAGTGGAGACGGTGTTCAAACCGATTTTGCCGAGTTAGCAGTAGACACTGCCTTGCTCACGGGTGCTGTGACCAAGGTGCTTATTCGGCCAGAACAAGCGCAGCTTTCCGACTCAACTGGGATTCCTGGCGTTGTGACAGATGTATCGTTTCGCGGCGCAACAACCCGTTTGCGAATTGATGCCAACGGCGCTCATTTAGACTTTGAATTGATTGATTTGCCTGACATTGCTGTTGGCGACGATGTTCGGATTGTCCCAAGCAAGGTTCAAGTCATTGCGAACTAAATGCAAGTGTTGTTAGATGCCCTGCTAGCTGCATGGCAACTTATTATCAGCGGTGATCCAGATTTATATACGATCATCGGCTTGACCTTGCGAGTCACTGGATCGGCATTGTTTTTTGCGGTGCTGTTTGGCTTACCACTTGGGGTTGTTTTAGGCTTGCGCAACCGGGAAATGAAGTTGGGATGTTTGACTCCGCTCATCAATACTGGAATGGGGCTTCCTCCCGTTGTTGCTGGGTTGCTTGTATTTATTTTGTTGTCTAATCAAGGTGTTTTGGGAAACTTGCAGTGGCTTTTTACGCCTAAGGCAATGATTGTGGCGCAAACATTTATTGCCTGGCCACTAGTCGTGGGCTTATCCATGACCGCTATCCGTAACGTGGATGACCAGCTTGCATTACAGCTCCGCTCATTAGGTGCCACGCGTTGGCAACTGGCAATGGCATTGGTGCAAGAGGCACGGTTAGGCATTATGGCCGCCATTATTGCCGCATTCGGGCGCATTATTGCGGAAGTAGGTGCTGTGATTTTAGTTGGTGGCAATATTGCTGGCGAAACACGTGTGCTCACAACAGCCATTGTTTTAGAAACGCGTAAGGGCGAATTTGGTCTCGCGCTAGCGTTGGGCATTATTTTGTTGCTACTAGCTTTACTCGCTAATATTGGGCTACACAGACTGCAAGGTGCCGAATGAGCTCGATCTACACCCTGCGAGAGGTAACCCAGTCCTACGCCCAACGTGAAGTGCTCAACGTAGCAGAACTTGATATTCAGTACGGTGAAATTCTGGCGCTAGTTGGCCCGAGCGGTGCTGGCAAAAGCACCTTGCTAAGATTGCTGAATTTTTTAGAATTCCCACACACTGGCGACCTAACATTCGACGGCAAGCGTGTTCATGTAGGGCTGCCGCTACGCCAAAGACGACGCGTGACAATGGTATTTCAAGCGCCAGCGTTACTCAAGCGAAGCGTCATGGCAAATTTGCAATATGGCCTAACGTTGCGCGGCATTGTGCCTACTCAGGAGGCGTTGCTTGATCAGCTTGCTGAAGTCGGATTGCAAGACTTGGCCCACCAACCTGCGCGCAAATTGTCAGCTGGCGAGTCACAGCGGTTAGCCTTGGCTCGCGCGCTCATTATCAAGCCTGATGTGTTATTGCTTGATGAGCCAACTGCAAATTTAGACCCTTATAACGTGGGGCTCATTGAAGATATTTTGCGACGCGATAATGTTGCGCGGCAAACGACCATGGTGTTGGTAACGCACAATGTGTTCCAAGCGCAGCGCATTGCCCATAGGACGGGCTTATTGGTCAATGGGCAACTCATCGAAGCTGCTGAGACTAGTGTGTTTTTTGAGGCACCTGCAAAACAGCAGACAAAAGACTTTGTCTCTGGCAAGCTTGTGTTCTAATCAAAAAGAGGCGAGATATTTCTCGCCTCTTTTG
>JAHDBS010000127.1 GCA_020630225.1 Anaerolineales bacterium
CGGACCTCTTCAATACAGCTACACAATATAAGTTTTCGGCTTGCGATGCGAGCTTTCCGCCCCACTGTCCCCACGCAACGTCTGAATTGCATGCGGCAGCACTGGTGCTAAAACCTCGAGCGCCTCGCGCCCGGCTTTGGGATTTCCCGGCAAGTTGATAATCAACGTCTGCCGATAAATACCTGCTACCGCCCGTGAGAGCATCGCATGTGGCGTAATCCGCAGGCTGGCTGCGCGCACTGCTTCAACTAACCCCGGTGCTTCACGCTCAATTACTTTCCGCGTCGCTTCTGGAGTAATGTCACGCGGTGAAAACCCCGTTCCGCCTGTCGTAAAAATCAACGCAACATCGTCAGCAGCCCACCAATGCAGCTGCTTCACAATTGCATCAATCTCATCTGGCACAATCTTGATTGGCACCACGTCCCAGCCCAAGTAGTGCTTTACAGCCTCAGCAACTGCTGGCCCACCAGCGTCGGGACGCTCCCCGCGTGAGCTGCGGTCGCTGACCGTCAAGACAGCAACTTTGGGTGTTGATTTACTTTCCATGCAGGGCTACATCAAAGACTTCAGTGACATGCTTCGCGAACACAAAGCGAATATCGTCACGGATTTCTTTGGGCACATCTTCAATATCCGCTTCGTTGCGGTAAGGCAATATCAGCGTTTTTAAGCCAGCACGATGACCAGCCAAGACCTTTTCTTTAATGCCACCAACTGGTAACACTTGGCCACGCAAGGTGATTTCGCCCGTCATCCCAACTTCCGCTGAGACTTCTTGACCAGAGATCAACGACGCTAATGACGTTGCCATGGTGACACCTGCAGAAGGTCCATCCTTTGGCACCGCCCCTGCGGGGATATGCACGTGAATATCATGCGTGGTGAAGTAATCTTCAGGCAAGCCCAGCGCGTTGCTTTGTGAACGCACATAGGACAATGCAGCCTGAGCAGATTCTTGCATCACGTCACCAATTTGGCCCGTAAGCTTGAAGCCGCCTTTACCGGGCATATCGGTCGCTTCAATGAAGAGCACATCACCGCCAACCGCAGTCCACGCCAAACCGGTGGAAACACCTGGGCTTGAGGTTCGCTCTTCAACTTCTTCGGTGTAGTAATACCGTTGCTTGCCAAGCAATTCACGCACGTCTTCAATGGTAACGTTCTTTTCGGTATATTTCCCTTCCGCAATTCCGGTCACAATTTTGCGCGCAACTGCCCCAATCTGACGCTCCAGATTACGTACACCGGCCTCGCGAGTATAGTAACGAATGATGTTGCGGATTGCATCCTCTTCAAAGGACAATTCTTCTGGACGCAAGCCATTTTCACGCGTCTGACGCGGCACCAAGTATTGATGCGAGATTTCGATCTTTTCCTTTTCGGTGTAACCCGACAAGGTCAGAATTTCCATCCGGTCCCGTAATGGGCCAGGGATTTTACTGATGTCATTCGCAGTTGCCACAAAGAATACTTGTGACAGGTCATACTCCACATCAAGGTAGTGGTCGCGGAACTCAGTGTTCTGTTCTGGATCCAAAACCTCCAACATCGCAGACGCTGGATCGCCACGGAAGTCAGAGCCCATCTTTTCAAT
Organism: Anaerolineales bacterium; assembly: GCA_020630225.1. GTDB lineage: Bacteria > Chloroflexota > Anaerolineae > Anaerolineales > UBA6668 > JAHDIM01. Next base: position 1,598 of record JAHDBS010000127.1, read on the forward strand.
TTCGTCCAGCATAAAGACTGGATTATTGCTCTTGACCCGGCGAAGCGACTGGATAATCCGGCCTGGCATTGCACCAATATAGGTGCGGCGATGCCCACGAATTTCCGATTCATCCCGCACGCCACCCAATGAAAGCCGCACAAACTTGCGCCCCATTGCCCGTGCAATAGACTTCCCGAGTGAGGTTTTCCCAACACCTGGTGGCCCAACGAGACACAAAATCACGCCTTCACGGTCGCGACGAATATAGTCTGTGGTTTCATCTGCCGCAAACGCTTCTGCGCGCTCTTTGCGCAGCTTCCGCACTGCCAAGAATTCAAGAATGCGTTCCTTGATATCTTCCAACGCATGATGATCTTCTTCCAAGACTTCACGCGCATAAGACACATCCAGAATATCTTCTGTGGTTGTGCCCCACGGCAAATCGGTCATGATGTCCAAGTACGTTCGAATCACGCCATATTCTGCTGACGATGGCTGAATACGCTCCATGCGCTTCAACTCACGTTCGGCTTCCTTGCGGGCTTCTTCCGGCATGTGCGACTTGGCAATCTTTTCGCGGAACTCTTCGACTTCAACGCTTTGGTCGTCGTCTTCACCTAGCTCACGCTGGATCGCTTTCATTTGCTCGCGCAAGTAATACTCACGCTGCATTTGTTCCATTGAAGACTGTGCGTCAGCTTGGATCTTCCGCCCTAGCTCAAGAACTTCGAGTTCTTTGGTGAGCACGCTCAACAGCGAATGCATTTTGTCGATAGTTGAGTCAACTTCTAGCAAATCCTGCGCAAGATTTAAGTCAATGCGAATGTAGGTCGCAATGGCATAAACCAATTGCACCGCATCTTCAATGTTGCGGGTGGCCGAAATTAGTTCTTCTGGAATCGAAGGTGTTAGTTCAGACAAACGCGTGAACTTTTCATCGATGGTGCGGCGTAACGCTTCAACTTCAGCGTCGTCATGGTCTTCGACTTCTGGAATCAGCTCAATGTGCGCTTTCAGATACGGCTCAAGCTGTAAATATTCTGCAGCCTTACAGCGTGCGACACCTTGGACCAGCAAACGGATAGTGTTGTCTGGCGCACGGAATAAGCGATGGATATTCGCCACGGTGCCAATTTCGTACATATCCGATGGCATTGGCGTTTCCAATTCAGGATCGGTACTGGCAATCAGACCAATCATGCGCTTGTCACTGGTGATGTCATCAATCAGCTTGACGGAGCGTGGTTGGCCAATCGTCAGTGGCACTGCTGTAAATGGATAGACAACTACCCCACGCAACGGCAGGATCGGCAAGATGTCTGGAATTTCCGGCTCATTCAGATCTGGATCTGCATGATCGTCTTCCAATGGTGGCAAGTCGCCAGTGACCTTGATAATTGGTGATTGACCAATTAGGCTATCTGCCAATAATGCGTCGAGTTGGGTGTCACTTAGGTCACCCAAGTTCAATTCAGCGAGCGTGCCTAGAGGCAAGCGCGCTAGTTGTGTTTCAAAATTCATATCTTAGAACGGCGATTATTCTTCGCTGATATCGACAACTTTTGCCTTACGGCGCGGCAATACGATTTCTAGCAAGCCGTCTGCGTAATTTGCTTCTACTTTATCCGGGTCTACAGCTGCAGGTAATTGCACTTCGGTGCGGAATTCGCCATAGTTCACTTCCATCCGATGATAGAAATATTTACGATATTTATCGGCAAGACCGCGAATACCGCTAATTGTGAGTTGGCGTCCATTCAAATCAACATTGATTTCACCATTCCCCATCCCTGCCAATTCAACCAGCACGACAATCGAGTGGTCAGTTTCTAAAACGTCAGTTGGCGGGTGCCAAAGATGCATGCGCCTTGTTACCATGACGCGTGAAGCGACATTGGAGAATAGGCGTTCAGCATCACTGACTGGCTTTGATGAGTCATCAGATGAAAGAACATATTCAAATACTTTCATTAGTGTGCTTTTCCTCTGCGTGTCAGGCAAAATTGCTGACACTGCTTGTGTTACTTATCAGACAGTAAGCCCTACCTATAGTAACGCAATCCGACTGTAATTTCAGCAATTTGTTTGAGATTGATTTGTTACGCTGCAAAGATGTTTGATCTAAATCGCACTAAACTCAAATGCCTCGTGACACGCATCACTGCTCCACGTAAAATCGGCATAAATTTAGAGCTTACTGCTGCCAGCTAAACCAAATTGTTCACTCTAATGCGATGCGCATAAAGTCATGTGCTAAGCGCACTTCACCATCAAATGCTGATTGCGCCTCCGCAACCATTGCTTCTGGATCAGGCTGATGCACGTCATAGTGAGTCAGCACTAATGACTTAACACCGGCTTGCTGCGCAATTTCCCCAGCTTGACGCGGCGAGGTATGCCCCCAGCCTTCACCAGTTGCCTCATGCACTAGCAAGTCTGAGCCTTGCGCTAAATCGATCACATTTTGACACGGCTGTGTATCGGCAGAATACGTGGTCACGTGTCCGGTTGCTTTCGTTACAATTCGCATCCCCATGCAAGGAATCATGTGCTCAACAGGCGTTGTTGTGATTGCAAATGCTTCACTTTCAAACAATGGTGCATTTGGGACTTCTGCAACCGCCACATAGTCAATTGTGAACATACCCGGCCACAAATGCGGGTCATACAACGCCATTAACGCCTCAACCTTATCAATGCAAGCTTTATACCCGTAAACCTTGAGGGGATGTTTACGACCTAAAAGCCACATGTCCATCAACAAAATAGACAGCCCATACGTATGGTCAGGATGAAAGTGCGTGACAATAATGCCAGACAGGTCGGCACAGTCCACGCCAACAGATTTTAGGCGTGGAACTGGCCGACCTGCACAATCGATCAGATATGTTTCATCATCAGCACGAAGTACCAGATGTGAATTGTCAGCGGCGGCACTTGCGACTGCAAATGACGACCCCATGATGATTAGTTCTGCCATTAGGCGATAGCTTCAGCTGAGCTCGAATTTTTCCCGATAAGGTGACGGTAAGCCAAAATCGCAGCCGCAATTAGCGCAACCACAACCATTAATGATTGATTCGTATTGAAACCGTTCGTGACTGCACTATCTAAACGCAAGAATTCCATAAGGATGCGGATAATCGGGTAGATCACCATATAGCCAAGGAAAATATCGCCAGACTTGATCGTGTCAGCATAACGTCGTCCCACGCGGAACAACAAAATACAGCCTAGCAAGTTGAGAATAGATTCATATAAGAATGTGGGATGGAAACGGTCAAATTCAGCAAACCCCGGCACACGATAAATTTGATCGATGTACAACCCCCAAGGCAAATCGGTTGGTAGCCCATAGAGTTCTTGATTGACAAAGTTACCCCAACGACCGACTGCTTGCGCCAGCAGTAGCCCTGGTGCTGCAATATCTAACCATGTTGGCAAGCTCAATTGATTTTCACTATCGCGGAAAATGAAAGACTTGCCAGCAGCGCGTTCTTTCGCATTTGCGATCTTGAAGCGTAGGCTGAACAGCCACAGACCCAAAATACCGCCAAGCACCCCGCCAGGAATACCAAGCCCACCATTCCGAATATTGACGATCTTGCGCCAGTCAGCTAAATAATCCGCAGTTGAAAACCCACGTTCTGCCATGCTCGGCATTGGTGTAAACACGTGATATAGACGCGCGCCAATCACACCGAAAATCAAGACCCAAATCAGGGCATCCCAAACTAAATCAGGATCCAAATTACGCCGACGGGCTTCGAGTACAGCTAAATAACCACCTAACAAGGCGCCAACCACAAGAATAATCCCGTAGTAGTGCACGATTGGGGTATCACCCCACATGATGGCTGTTGCGCTAAAAGACATTGACTCTAGTTCTCCTTATCAACGGCAGCTTGGGCCGCATCCCATTGTTGTTTGACATTCCAAATGCGTTGCAATGCAGTAATGTTGGCGCCAATCGCAATAATCCAAACCCCCACTTGTGGAAATCCGAGCAAAATTGAAGGTGCCAAAATGAGGTAGCGCTCCATCCGTGTCAAAATGCCGACCTTGTTTTCATAACCAAGACCTTCAGCCTTTGCACGGGTATAAGACACCATGAACGATCCAATCAGTGCTGCAAATGCAACAATCGCCAACACCTCTTGGTCTTGACGAAAAAAGTAAACTTGTAACCCTAACAATATCACGCCTTCGGACCAGCGGTCAGTAGTAGAATCGACAAAAGCCCCCCAGTCTGAGCTAGTTCCTAGTGCACGTGCTGTTGCCCCATCAATCGCGTCAATAAGTCCCATCAAAAAAATAATGAGACCACCGACAAATAGATCACCTTGCGCCATGAACCACGCCCCAACAATGTTGCCCAGAAATCCGGCAACGGTCAGCGCGTTAGGGCTAACACCAAGGTTCGCAAAGAAACGCCCAGTCGGGGCAAGAATAAATTCCCCCCAAACTCGCGCGCGATCTGTAAATGAGACTGATTGTTTGGCGTTTGTCATACCGCTATAATTTTACTACTTCGGGGCGTAGCGCAGCTCGGTAGCGCGTGCCGTTCGGGACGGTGAGGTCGAAGGTTCAAATCCTTTCGCCCCGACTACTACATCGTGACATAAAAAGACGCCATCCTGAGATGGCGTTTTATTTTCTACTCAAAATTCTAACATAGGCCTATCAGCTAATGCTTAGCCGAAGCAATGAAATCAGTTGGGGTTTAATCTCGCAGATTTACCTTTGCTACATCCCAAAGCAAATCTAAATCTTCCAAATACACGTCATCCATCTTCACCTCTTGCGCCATCAGCACATCTTCAATCATGCCAAAACGTGACTTAAATCGCCGATTAGTGCCGCGCAATGCCGCTTCCGGATCAAGCTTCATCCAGCGCGCCCAATTGACAATTGCGAACAGCAAGTCCCCAATTTCATCGCTTTGGGCAGCTTCCGTTTTTGCAGTTTTGATTTCTTCAAGCTCTTCTGTAATTTTCTCGACCACAGGTTGAATATCATCCCAATCAAAGCCAACCTTAGCTGCCCGTGACTGAATATCGTAAGCTTGCACCAAAGCCGGTGATGAAAGCGGGATGCTTTCTAAAAGTCCTTCCGGCTCGCCCTGCTCTGCCTTTTCCGCTGCTTTCAATTGTTGCCAGTTTTGCGCGACCTCTTCAGCCGACTCAATCGCTTCAGTGCTAAATACATGCGGGTGCCGGCGAATCATCTTCTGATTGATGCTAGTCACAACATCAGTCAGTGTAAATTCATAGTCTTCGGTCGCAATTTGGGTTTGCATCAAAATATGCAACAACAGATCACCCAGTTCTTCACGTAGACCATCAACATCTTCACGATCAATTGCATCTACGACTTCGTAAGTTTCAGCTAGCAAATCTTTCCGCAAAGACGCATGTGTCTGCTTCTGATCCCATGGGCACCCTTCTGGTGAACGCAAATGCGCAACTGTGTTCGCAAAATCAGCAAAACCGTCTACCTCAACGACTGCTGGAACAAACAACGTTGTCAGATGGTCAATCGTCTCACTGTGATCAATTTCAAAAAGCCGGACGTGCTCCACTACTTCCTGCTCTGTACCCGCAGCATATAACATTGTGACCATATGCTCTTCAGGATATTGATTCATCAATGTCATTTTGACATCTGAAGCCACTAAACGGCTATACAGTTGCGGAATCATTACTGGCAAATGCACATCAAATGGTGGGTGGTAGAGATTGACAATATCTAAGGCGTCAAAAATGACTAGCCCCGGAAGTGCATCTACATTTAGAGCACTCAAGCTTGGTTCTATAAAGCTAATCCCTGCAATCACATCAACGGCAATCCCATGCTCACGTGCAGCCCTGATCAAAAGTGTTACTGTATCTTCTGCAACATGCGGATGCCCTGGCACAGCATAGACCACATCTTCACCCTGCTCTGCTTTAGCAATCAACGTCGCAACAATTGCCCCATAAACATCTGCAAAGTCCTCATGGGTTTCATAGTAAGAATCAAAATAAGTCCAGCTGTCACGCTGATCAAATGCACTCAACGTTGGATGCCGTTCGGTCCGCACATAGACATTCGCAGCTGTGTTCAGTCTTTTGTAAGCCTGCAACGTTAGTTGATCAGGGTGTCCTGGGCCAAGCCCAACAATGGTTATTGATGTCATAGATGTGTATTTTACGCTGTGTCTATCTCATATTCGATAGCTGCTGAATATTTATAAACACTTGTTTCCAAAACTAATCTGCGAAGAAACTGCTGTTCCTATATTCACCCATAGCGTCATAGCAAGCCATGGAGCTACGCGATTGCATTAAACAAAAACAGCCGGAGAAATTCTCCGGCTGTCTCAATAAAGCGAAGCTTTAGCGCTTGGTATAGGTAGGTGCCTTACGAGCACGTTTCAAACCAGGCTTCTTGCGTTCCTTTTCACGTGGATCGCGAGTGAGCAAGCCTTCCGTGCGCAATTGTGAGCGGTAATTTTCATCCCACTTCAACACTGCACGAGAGAGTGCGTGACGCACTGCATGGGTTTGCCCAGTAACGCCACCGCCATTGACCTTTACGGTCACGTCGACAGCATTAGCACCACCAGCAATTTCCAGTGGGCGCAGAATTTCAGTCAGGTCACCCAAGCGGTCGAAATATTCGTTTGCTGGGCGATCATTTACAGTAATCGTACCGCTACCACCAGGAAAGATGCGAGCGCGAGCAGTACTGCTTTTGCGGCGACCAACGCCTTCGTAATATTGTGAATCAGCCATTTTCAGTCTCTTTATATGCTACGAGGCGCTTATTCGCGGCCACCATCTAATTCGTCTTGTAGCGCTTTGAGGGCATCCCAGTCGCCTTTTGCAGCCAACTCAGCTTGTTGTGGCCAAGTTGATGCATCGTGACGATTGTAGCGGCTGCCAGCTTCACGCAAGACTTCGTTTAGCTCATCACCACTTTTAGCTGCCATTTCAGCAAACGTAGTAACGCCTGCCATGCGCATCAGTTCAGCAATCTTAGGACCAATACCTTCGATCTTAGTCAAGTCATCAGCACCGTCTGCCTTGGCTTTTTTCTTAGCTTTTGGCTTTGCTACTGGTGCTTCTGCTTCAACAGCCGCAGGTGCAGCGTCTTCAACAACTGGCGCTGCTTCTACAGCAGGAGCTGCTGTTTCAAATTTTGCAGCTGGCACAGAAGTCGTTACAGTGACTGCTGGTGCTTCAGGCGCGCGTAGCCCAGCGAACCCAATGTTAGCCATTGAAAGCTCTACAGGTTGTTGTGCGCTATGCGGATGTTCACCACCTGCATATACCTTTAGCTTCTTGATCATTTGGCGACCAAGGCGGTTCTTTGGCAACATGCCTTTTACAGCATATTGAATTGCACGGTCAGGATGTTTTTCCATCATTTCGCGCAATGTTGTTGTTGTCAAACCACCTGGATACCCAGAGTGGCGATAGTACTTCTTTGCATCCATTTTGTTGCCGGTAGCAACAATCTTTTCTGCATTGATGACAATGACGTGATCACCGTTATCGAGATGTGGTGAAAAGGTAGCCTTGTGCTTACCGCGCAGGACGCTAGCAACGCGCGTTGCCAAGCGACCGAGCGTTTGCCCAGCAGCATCAACAACATACCAATCACGGGAAATGTCACCAGCTTTTACAACGTAGGTCTTTTCCACGACTATTCCTCAAATTCAACTCTGATCAAGCTAAGCCCTTGCGGTGGAGCAGGAGCCGCGCAAAAGTCAGAGTTTTTTTGCGCTAATCTTTTTTGTATTTCGTCAGGTGACCAGTTGCCCAAACCAACTTGGACTAAACTGCCCACCAAATTACGTACCATACGGTACAAAAATGCATTGCCTTGAATATCAAAGGCAACTATTTCTTCTTCTCTTGACCAGCTTGCTCTAAATAAACGTCGGCGCGTATGCCCACCAGGCGTTGGGGCTCGCCCAAACGTCTCAAAGTCATGTTCACCAACAAGCGCTACTGCTGCTGTATTCATTGCATCAAGATCTAATTCGCGGGCAATATGCCATGTATAGCGAAACAGATGTGGTGACCGCAACGGCGCATTATAAATGCGATAACGGTAACTGCGCCGCCGCGCTGCAAAACGCGGATGAAAATTTTCGGCAGCTATCGTTATATTTGCGACTGCAATGTCATTAGGTAAGGTTGCATTTAGTGCCCGCACCATTGTTGGTATGCCATGCTTCCAATCAATCAGATCAAAAGAGATCTCTTGACCGTGCGCATGCACCCCACTATCGGTACGACCTGACCCATAAACAGTAACTGGTCTAGATTTATTGAGTTTTGAAAGTGCTTTCTCTAATTCGCCTTGGACAGTTTGTCCATCGGCTTGGCGCTGATACCCAATGTATGCAGTGCCATCATATGCAACTGTTGCCCGATATCGCATGACGGGCGATCAAGCTTACTCTTCGACGAGTTCAAGCAAGACAACTTGCGCAGCATCGCCAGCGCGTTGTCCTAGCTTCAACATGCGAGTGTAACCACCAGGGCGTTCAGCATAGCGTGGTGCAATTTCATTTACAACATGCACTGCGGCATCGTTGTCACCAAGCTTCTTCGCGATTTGGCGAATTGCATTGACTTTACCCATATCGGTTTCAGACGCGTTTCCGCGCTTTGCGATGGTAATCAGTTTTTCAGCTTCGCTGCGAATGGCCTTTGCCTTAGCATCAGTTGTTTTAATGCGTTCGTGGGCGAAGAGTTGCTTCATCAAATTGCGACGTAGAGCCTTACGATGGCCCATGTCCCGATTGAGACGGCGTCCTGCTACTTTATGTCTCATGACTTATACCTCTGCGGCGGCCTCTTCACCACCTTCTTCGTCCTTCAGGTAACCTTTTTCCTGAAGTTTTTCTTTCAATTCGTCAAGTGATTTTTCACCGAAGTTACGGATTGCCAACATTGCGTCAGTACCGCGGCTCAAGTGATCAAGAACTTCACCAACAGTGGTGATGCCTGTGCGCTTCAGTGAGTTGAACACACGCACTGACAAGTCGAGTTGTTCAATTGGCGTGTCGTAAATTTCACTAGGAATGGTTGGTTCTGGTTCAACTGGCTCAACCGGTGCAACCAACATTTCTTCAGTAACACCTGCAATGTGACGTAGCTGCTGGATCAAAATCGCAGCGCTAGTGCTCATTGCTTCTTCAGGAGCAATTGTGCCATCTGTCCAAATTTCGATGATCAGCTTATCGTAGCCAGTGTCTTGACCGACACGAGCCATATCCACGTCATAAGCAACGCGGCGAATTGGGCTGTAAATCGCATCAACTGGAAGTTCACCAATTGGCAAGCGACCGCGTTCTTCAGCTGGGCTGTAGCCACGACCACGTTGCACGGTCATTTCCATTTCAAAGCGATGTTG
>JAHDBS010000128.1:0-5531 GCA_020630225.1 Anaerolineales bacterium
CGACCAATAATGCCCTCTTTTACCAAGACAACATCTTCAATGTCACCATCCCAGTCAAAGCGCGGATTTTGCGGTTTGATTTCCAAGGCACCTTGAATAGCCACTAAGAATGAACGCAATTGGCGATCATCAAGCCCGACTTCATAGCGTACCTTGCCGGGTCCGTCTTGAATTTGACGGATCGTTAGCATTTGAGCCAACTTATCGCGTTCAAAGCGCCAAGGAGATGGATCACCCGGCAACGGTTCTGAAATCCCAATGGTCAGCGGCTCATCGATAATCTGGCGCGCAATTGACGCTTGTCGTTCTGCATCTTCAATAGCAGGTTGATATTCATCGACTACAACGGGAATACTTGCAGATTGCAATCCAATTACCGGATCAACAACTTGTGACACGGTAGCGTCGACATCCACAATGCGCCCAGATGAACTTTCAGAGACTTGGACATCTAATCCGTCAATTGTCAGGCTAGCATCAATCAACGGCGTGTAAAGCTCATCGGCCAAATTCCCAACGTATTGCTGAGTGGCACGGTCGTTATAAATCATACGTGGCGCAACAGAATAGCCATTGAACCAAGTGTCCCATTGGGTTTCAAGATCAGACCGCAAATCACCACGCCGTCCGTGTGCAAAGGCTTCGGTAATGGTTGTATCAAGATCGAAGCGTGCACCTAGTTCTTCTGGAGTAGCCGTCCATTCGGTGTCGTTATACACGAAAGTGATTTGACCATTACGCGGATAATCAAAGGTTTCATTGACAATTGCTGCTGCTTCAACTGGGGTCATCCCAGAGACATCAACGCCATACACAGAAACACCGGGATAAATCCGGTTTGCATAGCGCAATTCGTATAACGCAACAGTTATGCCAGCTAAGCTAGCTGCAATTACGCCTGCACAAAGTAGTGACACAGCAGTTTGAATACCCACTGTGGCCCAGTTCGTTTGTCTTGGATAGGAATAAGTACCAGTCGTCATGTTTCTATTCTAACAAGTCAATCTAAATCGTAAGTAAGGAGTTTTACCAGCACATCAAAATTGATGCAAAATATCGCACCATTTCGCGCGTATACTTGTTAGAAACCCATACTGGATGAAAGTAACCCACGTTTGATCAGCGCAATGGTTGCAATCCTTTTCTTAATTAAACAACAGTCTAAAATTAGAAAAATTGTTTACACTGCAATCTTGGAGAGATAGATGAAGATGCAAAAACTTGTTAAGTATGTTGTGGTAGCAACATTACTACTTAGTGTTATCCCTGCTACTACACTGCTTAGAGCGTCTAATGCAGGCGCCCCACTTCCAGCCCCGGCTTATGAGGTGACTTATGAGGTTGCGCCAGGCGATTCGCTATGGGGCATTGCAGCCAAATTTGGAACGACAGCGGCAGCAATTCTTGATGCAAACGGAATGGATGAAGATGACTTCCTAGCAATAGGTCAACAACTAATCATCCCGGTGAGTCCGAATAACATTCCTGGACAAGAAAGTACGGTAACCGGTGTTTACATTGTGCAACCACTGGATACATTGTGGCAAATTGCGCGCTGGCACGACACGCGCGTTGCAACGCTTGTTGAGATGAACGGCTTGTCCGGCACTGATTTATTTGCGGGTCAAGTCCTGCAGGTTCCAACAGCAGGTTCACCTGCACCAGCTAGCGCTCCAGCAGCCCAACCAGAAGCACCGGCATCTGCTCCGCCAGCAGCACCGCAAACAGTACCTGGGAATCCAACGCCAATGCCTCCAGCTGCTCTAACTGCGCAAGCAGCGGCGTTTGCTAACCCGCAAGCAGCCAACACAGTGCCAGAAACACAACCGCAACAAGCTGCACCTGCAGCTGGCGGCCCAACGGCTATGCCACCAGCTGCCTTAACGGCACAAGCGATTGAATGGGCTAACCAAGGTGGTAGCGCTGCGCCAGCTGCCGCCCCACAGCAACCTGCGGCAGCAGCCCCTGCTGGTGGTATTGGACCAGTCGCACCTGTTGGAGCATTTGAACTTGGTGGACAAGCCTTTGGTTTTGGTCCAGAAACATGGGATGCGATGCGCAGCTCTGGGATGACTTGGGTCAAGCGTAAAGTTTGGTTTGGTTTAGGTGAAAGCCCAGTCGAACAAGAACGACTGATTTCTGCAGCACATCGTGAAGGCTTCAAGATTATGATTAGCCTTAGCCGTTACCCAGGCAATATGTCACCAACAGAAATGGACGACTACGTGCGCTACGCCCAGTGGTTGGCTGAAAATGGTGTCGATGCCATCGAAATTGGTAACGAAGTGAACTTACCCACCGAATGGATTATTGACGGCACAAATCCAGATATGTACGCCGAATTACTCGCGCGTATTTATCCAAAAGTCAAAGGCGCTAACCCTGAAATTATCGTAATTTCAGCCGGGCTAGCCCCAACAGGCGGTTTCCGCGGACAATGTACAAAAGAAGGGTGTGATGACTTGCCGTATCTCAATCAATTTGTTGCAGCTGGTGGTCTAAACCACATTGACTGTGTTGGGATGCACTATAACGAAGGTCTGACCCCACCGTCTGCAACAAGTGGTGACCCACGTGGGAATTCATCGCACTATACTCGCTACTATCGTCGGATGATTGACACCTACTGGAATGCAATTGGAGGCAGTAAGCCTTTATGTATTACCGAAATTGGGTATCTTTCTGGACAAGAATGGGGCTATGTCCCGCCTGCCTTCAATTGGAAGCCGCCAATCAACAACACCGTCGCTGAGCATGCTCAATACCTTGCAGAAGCAACGGCATTGTCAGCAACTGAAGGTAAAGTTCGATTGCAGTTCATTTGGAATGTTGACTTTACAGCTTATGGTGATGACCCACACGCTGGTTTTGCCATGATCCGCCGCGATGGAAGTTGTCCAGCCTGTGAAACTGTTGGTAAAGTTATGGGTGTAAATCCATAATTCGGAGGACACCTTATGGCAACTATCAAATGGGCATTTTTGCGTAACTCTTGAAAAACCTGTGGCAAGACGCGAGAGTTTCTCGCGGAACACGGAATTGAACTTTCAGAGTTCACAGATGCACGCAAAAATACAATTGACAACGAACAAGCGTGGGAAAAGCTGAAAGACCTGCGCGTCATCCATACGGCACGTGGCAAAAGTCGCAAACAGTGGGACCCTAACACTGACACAGCCGAAGAGATCTTGGCGGATGTGATGGGCCGCAGTGGCAACTTACGCGCCCCAACGCTCATTGTGGATGACCTAGCCTTAGTCGGCTTCAATTTAGAAGACTATCAGGCAACATTCAGCAGTTAGCAATTGCTCACAAATAAAAAGCCCGACTGATATCAGTCGGGCTTTTTTGTTTCAATATTGAAGGTAGCCAATGCGTTATAAGTCCGCACGCTACAGATTAGATTTTTTATGCAGGCACGGTCTCTGCAGCAATGCGTTGAATAAATGCTAATGCAATTTCTGCAATCTGCTCCCATTCTTTGTCTAACAAGACAACATGCGTCGATTCTTCCATCCAGAACAGGCTAGCGTCCTTAGAAGACACACCTTCCATAATAATCGCCCCGCTCTCTGGGGAGATTGCGGTATCTAATCGTCCTTGTACAATCAACACTGGCTGATTGATCTTTGACAGCAGTTTTCGCGTATCATCCTGCAACTTAAACAACTGGTTCGCTGCTAACAACGGATTGTCCGGATACCCTTGCCACTTGTCTGGCACGTCTATGCTGCCTTTTGGTAGCGACATGCGGACATTTGCATAGAGGCGCCCCATGATGCGTTCAAAGCGTGTCAACGGCACAGCGATGGCTGGCGCAAAGGTCAGAATGCCTGCAATTTCTGGATACGACGCCGCCAAATTCAAGCTCAATACAGCCCCCATCGACTCGCCACCAACGAAGACCATCTCAACCTCTTGACGTAGCGTTTTATAAGCGCCTTCGACAGCATCGATCCAAGCTTGTCGATTCGTATGATTGAGCTCTACTGGCGTTGTCGCGTGCCCTGGAAGTAGCGGCGCATGCACAGTAAAGCCTTTCTCATTTAGAAATTCAGCAAGTAACCGAACCTCGGCAGTTGTCGCTGTAAATCCATGGACTAGCAAAACACCAATGTTATTAGTCCCTTCTAAGTTGAAGCTTTCAAAGGGCAAATGGGGATTAAACAAATGTGGATTTGTCAAAAGAATACCTCTGGCAATTGACAAGATAAGACTATCTATGTGGATAAGAGTGTAGCAGCTTGCATATTGACAAGGCTACTTCTAGAATAACTTGCTGGTTTACGTGACACATTTATAAATCCGGTGTCTGTAAGTGTGAAGGCAATACTCGCCTTTCAATTCCCCAGGGTTATCCCTTGAATTGTCGCATATATAAAGTAGTTTTCACAAAAACCGAGAGTATATTGGCTCTCGCTAGGAAAGAAGATGGGTGATCTGATTTACGACTTGTTTGGTATCCGCTTGACGGAGCGCCAAAAAGAGGAGACCTTAGCGGTGGTCCTCGCATTAACAGTAATGTTAAGCCTTTTTTGGTTCGTATTGCGTGGATGCAATATTGCCCCACTAGATACTGCTGTTGATGGCGCCACCAATGGTGCGCTAGAAGTCGAACAAGCCGCAGACAACTTAGAACTAGACAGCAACATCGCGTTAGACGCTGATTTGAATACTGTTGATGCAGACTTAGATATTGAAGCTCCTTCAGCACCAGAGATTACGGCTGATGTTGATGCTGACGCAAACACGCTAGGTGCTGTTGCCTCAGGCGCAGGTGCAGCGGCTGTCGTTGGAAGTGCTAGCACAGACGATACCGCCGTTGTAAGCGAAGAAGCCGCAGTTGTTGTGAGTGAAGAGGCCGCAGTCGTCAGCGAAGAAGCAGCTGTTGTCGCAGACGACACAACTGAAGATAACGCAGAAACGGATGCTGAGCCTGAAGTTGCTGAACCAACACCTGAACCAGACCCAACAGCAACGCCTGTTCCACCAACGTCGCCGCCACCATTTGAAATGCCAGCTATTGATGCCGCCGCAAGTGGATTCGCTGCCGTCGCAGCTGGAGAAGCCTTCACTTTGAATGGTACCGGTATGCCTGGTTCTGAAGTTGGTATTGTTGTAGATGGCGAAGTCACAGACACCATCACCGTACCTGACAGTGGCACGTGGGAATACGAACTCACCTTACCCGCTGGTGACCATGAAATTTATTTACAAGGCGCTGATGCAGCCGGTAATCTTCAAGGGGATACCAAGGACGCCGCCATTCAATTCAGCTTAGCCGCACCAATTGTGGCGCCAAGCGTATCCTTGCCTGATGGTGAGTTGCTGGCTGACATGAGCCTTGACCTCAACGGTACCGGGACACCGGGCAGTAGTGTTGCCATCTTTGTAGATGGCGAACAGGTTGACACAGCCACTGTAGGCGAAGACGGCACTTGGACTTACGCATTGGTGTTACCAAGTGGGGATCATGACGTCTACGCGACCGCACTAGATGCAGATGGCGCTGTCTTAGCAGACCTACAGTC
>JAHDBS010000128.1:5631-10979 GCA_020630225.1 Anaerolineales bacterium
GTGTCTGAACAAACTGGGGTTGACCTCGGTGTGCTCATCCGACTGAACCCGCAAATTGCAAATCCAGATATTATTTATCCGGGGCAAGTGTTGAATTTACCATAGTGCAATTGCTTTGAAAACAAAAAGGCCAGCGAGTTTCGCTGGCCTTTTTTATTACCTATTCTTTGTCACGCCGTTGTTTACGCTCGTCTTGGAACCGCAACAATATTTAGCGTATGGTTGGTCGCAGCAACGAAGCGTTCAAGATCTGCTTTGTTAATTAGCAAGGTGCTGGTGTTGACAAGTGGATGTGCCAAAAACTCTTCATTTTGCCAGAGAGCTTCATCTATGAAGACTTCTACAGCCCCGACAGTGTCGTTTGCTAATGCCAAAATTGAAACAGCGCCAGGTTCTAGACCCAAGTGTTTCATTAGGCGTTGTTCACTAGCAAAACCGAGCTTTCGAGAACCAATCGCAGCAGGCAGTGCTTTTAGATCTACCGCTGTGTCATGGCCAACAACTAACAAATAGTGTTTCTTGCCTTTATCATCGCGCAGAAACAGGTTCTTGGTATTTGTTCCTGGCAATGGTTCATCGAGCGCGTCCATATCAGCAATGGTGTAGACCGCCTGATGATCAAAACGTTGGTATTCAATATTATGCTCTGCTAAAAATGCGTAAATGTCTGTCATAGCGCAGAATTCTACCGCACTCGCGTTGGCATCGTATCTTCAATTTCAAATCCTGACAGGCCAAAACGCCGGGCGTCAATGGAGCGGATTGTAAAGTAGAACATCCCTACAATTGCCGTAAACATAATTGTGAACCCAACCCCATACCGATGAGTAAGCGGGCTTAGGAACGTATGGGCAATGTCACGCAGAATAACGTCTACGCTAAAAAATGCGTCCCAGCTATTCCAACGTAATACACGCCCAAGGTATAACCCTAGCCCACACAACGCAATTGAATTCAACGCGACACCCCACCCGACAATGCGCCCAAAGTGTCGAGCAAATAGATCTTGCACGATGCCAAGCGACACAATTCCAAGCAAACACCCAGTCCAGCCCAAAATCGTAAAGAAGCCAATGTCATACCAATATGGCACTGGGTCAATTGGCCGCAGGTGAACTAAATCTGTAACTAGATAAGGTGCATTTGGCAGGAATAGCAACCAGCCCACTAAGAGCGGCAGTACAACCAACCAAAACCAAGGCACAAAGCGCTCTGCCATCAGCGCAACTAGTGCAAATACATATGGGATCCAAGCCAAGAATAGATTCCAGAACAGGAACATATAGCGTGTTTCTTCGCTAAACCAAACGCGCGCTACCCATAGGCCTAAGGCAACTACGGTTAAAAGCGTAAGCGGATAAAGTGTATTTTGGCTAGCAAAGCGGTGTAAACGTTTGAAAAAATTGATAAGTGTTGCCATGTGTCAACTTTATGCATGGCTTTAGTCCTCGTCAAGCGGTCGTAGTTCTTCGAGTGGGAAGGCGTTGCATTGCGCGTAACTCCGTATGGGATGATGAAGATTATGGATAACGCACTACTCGTTCTCTTCAATCAAACTTGGGCGAATTCAACGCTAGATCTACTTATGGTGGTGGTAACCCAAGCTGCCGTTCCCGTCATGTTTGGGCTTGGCGGCTTGTATTGGTTACAGGGTCGCAAGCAGCTTGGAAAAGCGATGCTAGCAGGAGTGTTGGCTGGGGTCGGGCTCGTTTTACTATTTCAATTTCTAAGCGGTCGCCCAAGGCCCATTGACGCACGATTAGTCATTCCGCAGCCAAATACGTTTTCGCTACCGAGTGGACATGCAACGGGCGGTTTCATTCTAGCAACCCTAATCGCGCTAGATAAACAGCATAGACTTTGGATAAAGTCTCTTGCAATCGGGCTTGCTGTTCTAAATGCATTCACTCGCCTGTATTTAGGTATGCACTATTTTAGTGATGTAGTGGCGGGGACTTATCTAGGAATAGCGATTGGGGTGGCCGTTCACGGCTGGGTTTTCAAAAGTCATGACCTGCTTTCACGCATCAAGCATTTGCTGTGGGTGCAAATTGCACTCATGGTCTTATGTACCCAGATGGCCTATCTTGGGTATTTGCCGCTTTATCTCTTACGCTGGCCCATGGCTGACAAAGTCTTACACTTCTTGCTCGTCGGGCCAGTCGTCTTTTGGCTGCATTTATGGCTAAAGCCTGCACACCGAAATGTTGGCACCACAATGGTGCCAACCGCCGTCTTGCTAGCCTTGTTGGTCGTTGGTACTGAGGAAGTTTTCCAAACGCTGTCACCACTCCGCACGGCAGACTGGCTAGACTTTGGCTTTGACTTAGCTGGAATGCTAACGTTTTGGTTTCTAGCGAACTGGGTGCTCCAACAAAGTGGAGACTTCTCTGCAATTACAACAAGTCAGTAAATTTTGGAGAGCCCGCAACAGCAAGTTGCTGGCCACCATCAACTTGGATAACCTGACCGCGAATCATTTGCGCTTGTGGAGTACACAAGAATTCCACAATATCGGCTACGTCTGACGGATATACAAAGCGACCTGCTGGTACATGCTTTACCGCCTCGTCTAAGACGTGTCGGCTATCCTTTGTCACCAAGAAATGATTGAGCGCGTCCGTTTCGACTAAGCCTGGTGACACGGCATTCACAACCACGTTATGCGCTGCAAACTCAACTGCCAGGTAGCGTGTCACCGCTTCTAATGCGGCCTTACTGGCCCCCACCACAACATAGTCTGGCAACACCCGCGTTGACCCTGGACTTGAGATGTTGACAATTGACCCACCGCCCCGCTTTTGCATCAGCGGCAGCGCTTGTTGTGCATTGAGCATGGCACTCCGCGCATTGATATTCATGGTCCAGTCCCAGCCCTTGGCACGCTGTTCCATCACTGGTCGATTGAAACCAGATGCAGCATTGTTGACCAAAATATCCAGTCCACCAAACGTGCTGTCAATTTCAGCAAATAACGCCTTGATGTCTTTGGGTTCGCCCATGTTGGCCTTAACAATCAACACTTGTCGGCCCAGTGCTTCAATTTCAGCGGCGGTTTCCTCTGCTGGCTTGCGGTTCCGAAAATAATTCACCACAACGTCGGCGCCTTCTTTGGCTAACCGTAATGCGATTTCACGCCCAATACCGCGACCAGACCCGGTCACTAATGCTGTTTTGTTTTCAAATTTCATGGAATTTTTTAGCCGCACATTCGTACGGATGAATATCGAATCAATAACGAGTCCAATCTTGTTTCAACTGAGAGCTGGGATAAGCTAAGCATTTTCGCGCAACCATGTCATCACATCGGCTGCGTTTTGATCTGGCGGGAACACTGGATAAAACACGTGTTCAATGATGCCATTGTTTAAGATCAAGGTAGTGCGTTTGATCAAGGTCATGCCAGCAACATCCATCGTGGGCAACTTCAGCGCGGTTGTAAACGCAAATTCGGCATCACTCAGCAAGCTAAAAGGCAAGTGTAACCGCGCGACAGCTTCTTGTTGATAGTCCGTAGTTTGCACGCTCAGGCCATAGACAGCCGTATTTAGAGCGTGCAATTCTGCATGATGATCACGGAAGGCGCAGGACTGTGGCGTACATCCACGGGCGCCTGGAATTTGTTCCCAATTGTCTGGCAAAGCGACATCTGGCCTGCCTGTCATCGGATAGCAGTACACAACTGTTCGGCCTTGTCTGGAACTAAGATTTACAGTTGCGCCATCAGTAGCGGGTAGTCCTAAGTCTGGTACAGCAAGACCTTGGAGATGGTCAGCCCCACCGTCATCTTCAGGAACGGGTAAGTTGTCTGGAAGTTGTGTCAGTGCCATCGGATTACTTCAGGTTTTCAGTGCGGTACGTAACTTCAGGATATGGCGTGTTGTCGGTCAACAGCTCATTTGGTCCGTCTTTCAAGTAATGATCGAAGAATGCAACTGAATACGCATTGATAATTTCCATGCTGCGATGCGCATCAATGGTGCCAATATCTAAGCCTAATTCAGCCCCAAATGGCGACATAAGTGAGAAGTCTGACCAGTTGAGGTGCTTTGTCCCTGCCATGTAAAGCTCATAGAAGTCACCGCTGGTGCTGTCAACTAAGCGTTCATAGCGGTCTTTGTTGAATGGCTTCATCCAAGCTTCGCTATGCATATAGAAAAATGGCTTTTCAACGTCTCCATCAATAATGGCGTTCGCAACCGGATTGAGGAATGGATCCATAGCGAGACCAACTTTGCAGCGGTCTTCAGTATTACAGTGCTGCACAGCTGCGCCAGCGCCTGTACTATGCCCCAAAATACCGACATTGTCTAAGTCAATGACGTCGTCTGAGTAGCGTGTTTCCAGCTCATCCAAGATGAAACTAAAGTCGTCTGACCATTGGGAAACCAGCAAGTTGAGCGTTTCCACATAGTCGTCTTCATCATCAAAGTCTTCTAGGCCAGGTAGTGCTTCGGGATTGTAAGCAATAGCACGTCCATCAGGGAAAGGAGTCACCACGGCGCCATAAGTATGATCTACAGAGACCACAATATAGCCGTGGCTAGCCAATTCAGCTAACTGGAACGTATTCTGATTGCGCGTTCCTGTCCAGCCATGCGAAAACAGCAATACCGGATATGGCCCTTCACGTGCGTCTAACTCGGCGTCTAACCAAACATCTTGCTTGACAAGATTGAGGTGACTAAAGGCAAACGCTGGCAAGCCCAGCGCATCGCCTAATGCTGCCGCGACAACATCTGGCGGATTGATATAGTCCACACGGGTACTGCCTCTTCGGCGCGTTGGATACCAGATCTGCACCATGATTTCCCGTGGAGCTGTGTCGTCCGGGCCATAGATTTCAGTGCGACTTTCGTCAATCCAGTGTTCAACTTCTACCCCAACCCGATGAGGACCAGTAGCAGCCAAAATTTGCGGTACCGGAAACGCAATGGGGAGAACCAGACCAATGCCAACAAGTAGCAACACAATACCCCCCGCAACTAATCTGCGCCAGGTCACAGGCCTGCGGTTTAGCGCGATGTCCAAGCCCAACATAATGAGACCTACAATCGCAAGCATGTAGAGCGGCACCATTTGCCAACGCCATTGTTCAAACCAAAAATGGCCAATGCCAATAGTGAGGACGCCGACTGCAAGTGCAATAAATACATTTCGGCTTCTGAAACGGGGAACTAGGGCTACACACCAAATGAGACAGGTGAGCACCACAAATACAACTTCAAATATTCGCATTAATAGAGTCTAACGTGCAGACGATAAATTGACTAGCGAAAATAAGGGGGAGCTACAGAAGAAAAAAAGCTGACGATGTACCTGCCATTACAGCAGTCAAGCGGGAGAGC
>JAHDBS010000598.1 GCA_020630225.1 Anaerolineales bacterium
ATCAATGACAGCCGTGATCAATCTACAAAGACCTATATCCTCCCTGCCAATGAAGACGTGCCGTCAGAAGCAGACCTCCGCGAACGTTACCTTGAGTGGGTTTATAGCGTTGCTAAACGGATTGATCTCAGCCTGATTGACCATAAACGCCAGCATACATTGCAACTCGGTGAAATTTATACGCCACTGGCAACATTTGGCAACCCTGCGCAACAGGGTTTGCTTGAATGGCAACGCTTAGAGAAAGACACTGTTACGCCAGTGCTAGATCAACTCAACCAACATCAGAAGCTTGTTGTCCTAGGCAGCCCCGGCAGTGGAAAAAGCACATTGGTCAACTTTGTTGTCGCGTGTTTAGCTGGTCAGCAGTTAGGGGTCGCCGATGCCAACTTAGCGGTTTTGCGTCAGCCATTCCCCGTTAAGGATGATGAGGCAGCTAAGCACCCCGCATGGGACTGGGGCGCATTGTTGCCAGTTCGCATTGTGTTACGCCAGTTTTCGGCAACGTTGAACCCCACGCAGTCACAGGCTTCATATGAAGATATTTGGCGATTCTTTAGCGCAAGCGCCCCACCAGACTGTCAGCTAGAGACGTATCTACCACTCCTAAAACAGCACTTGCAACGCCAGGGGGGCATAATTGTCTTTGATGGCTTAGACGAAGTACCACATGCAAAAGATGACCTCCGACGGGCGCAAATTCGGTCGGCTGTGCAAGATTTCGCCAACCGTTACCCCAAGTGCCGCCTCTTAGTCACTAGCCGCACGAATGCATGGCATAACCAAGGGTGGCGCTTTAGCGGGTTTACTGAGGCCACGCTTACCCCTTTCAACCAGCCGCAGGTGCATTTCTTCATTGACCAATGGTACAAAAAGGTAGGACCACTGCGCGGACTAAGCTCAGCAGAGCAAGAGCGCGGGGCTGCCACGCTTAAAGCACAACTTAAAAACACCACGAGCCTGCAGAAATTGAGTACCAGTCCGCTGCTACTCACGCTAATTACCAGCCTTTACTTAGAAGACAAACAGGTGCCGCTAGAAAAGCGCCACGAGCTATACCAAAAGACTTACGACCTGCTATTAAACCGTTGGGAGCGTGCCAAAGTCGATGCCGATGGCACATTACAACTCAACAGTTTGCGTGCTTATCTTGAATTCGACTCAAGTGACACCATTCCTCGAATTTTGGAGGCCATTGCTTTTGAAGTGCATAGCACGCAGGCGAAAGACAAAGCCCAAGACACGGCAGACATCCCAGAAGATTTGTTGCTAGACCGTTTACTAGCGGAAAGTGAAGCGATTGGTGTACAGCGCAAAGATGTCGTCGACTATCTGCACAACCGAGCGGGCATCTTGGTGGAGCGTGAACCCGGTATACTTACATTTCCACACCGAACCTTTCAAGAATACTTAGCTGCACTTCACTTAACAGTCAACAATTACCCTTCCAAAGCAGCGCAATTTTGTTTGGAAGACCCAGAGCGCTGGCGCGAAACAACGCTCCTAGCCGGTGCAAGTTCAGGCCGAACACCGTTTTCAAAATTAGGGCTTATCAAGAAACTGACACCATCTAAATTGCCAGCAACCAAGCATGAATTACTGGGGAGCGTCATCGCCGCAGAGATTTTCGCTGAGAATGCATTACAGTGGGACACCTGTGACGCCCAAGACACGGCTGATTTACAGCAATTACAGCAAACGCTTGTCCACGCTTTACAAGTTGACCAAGACACGCTTGTTGCGC
>JAHDBS010000599.1:0-332 GCA_020630225.1 Anaerolineales bacterium
CGCAATGCGCTGTCCATTGATAATTGTGTTGTTTGGAACAAGTTTTGTCATAAGTTGCCTCAGATGTTTAACATCAGTTCTGGATAAGCATTGCCTTTTGGTACGCGAATTACGCGAATGAAACAAATTTACGCGAATATTGGTTATCTATGTAGACTTATACGCAATACGCAATAACTATCCCAAACAACTCCGCATGACACAAACGACACGTATTCATAAAAAATATGAAATAATGTCATCTATATGACAGCAAGCTTAGACATTGACATTCTGCGGACGCTCAAAGCGATTGATGACCATGGTGGCGTCACGCGGGCGGCGGCGCATTT
>JAHDBS010000599.1:364-1727 GCA_020630225.1 Anaerolineales bacterium
GAGCCATAAAATCCGGCGGGCTGAACAAGCGATTGGGACCAAATTGCTCCAGCGCAAGCCCGGCCAAGATTTGTTCACACCCGATGGCAAGCATCTGTTGGCCTATGCCGAAAAAATTATCACGCTGCACAATGAAGCGCTGTTAGGCATCAATCGGCCTTTGCTGCGGGGGCAAGTGCGCTTGGGGATTACCGAGGATTTGGTCACGTTGGGATTAGCCAACGTCTTGGGGAGTTACAGTCGCTTATATCCTCAGGTCAAGGTGCGCACTGTAGTGGAACAAAGCTTAGTGCTGGAACGACAACTGGAAGCAGACGCACTCGATATGATTGTGGTGCAACTCTTCAAAGATCAGATTCAGCCCGAAGATCAGGTCGTGCAAGAAGATGAATTGCTCTGGGTCAAAGCAACTGATTACAACTTACCTAGTGATTCAGAAATTCCGTTTATCGCCTTTGATCAGAATTGTTTTTATCGTCAGTGGGCGGCCAAAACCTTTGCTGGAACTGGAACGCGACTAGAGGTTGTCTTGGAGTGCGCTAGTAATGCCGGCGTAGTGCAGGCGGTTTTAGCAGGCATGGGGGTGGCACTGATTGCCAAACGGCATCTCAAGCCGGGCATGGAACAGGTACTCTTGCCCGCACCGCCGAATATTGTGTTTGTGGTGCGGACACCGAATAGATCACAGCAAGCGCATGTGCGCGTGTTGCAAGATAGTATTTTGCAGGCGTTGCAGTAGGGATTATTCGTAACTTTCTCTACCCAACGCCAAGTCCTCCACCCGAAACACCAACCGATTATTCCCCGGCATCCCAATTCGGATCTCCCAAATTCTTCTTACCTCAGCCATTGATCCGTCTGGCACTAATTCAAAATAATCCTGTACAAAGGCGTTGTACTGGTTGTGATCAGGAATCGCTTGTTTGTGAGTACCCTTGCGAATTTCTGTTTCGCGAAAGTTGTAATAGTCCGCTGCTGCGGAGAGCGGCTGGCCGCAGTTTTGCTTCATCCAATCCATAAAATCGATATTGAATTTGAAGTGGGGACCAACCGCAGTTAGGAAAAATGTCCGCACGTTTTGCGTGTTTTTGTAGCTATCGGTAATGAGTGTGTCAGCGGTGAGCGGCTCAGTTTGCCAGTCAAACGTTGAGGTTGGCTTGACGCGTTTGACCTTGAGAATTTCGCCCGTGTCGAAGAAATGCTGAATACGGTCTTGGATTTCAAACTTACCGCCTGCGCGCGGAATTTTGTGTTGTTTAGCCAGCTGCATCAGTTCAGCTTTGGACCAATACCAATTGAGTAACGTGGCACTGTCGGAAACGGTAAGAATATCGGGTTTCATAGTGACATTGTATTGGGTAAA
>JAHDBS010000600.1 GCA_020630225.1 Anaerolineales bacterium
TTAATCGCAATATTTGGCCAGTAGCAAGGCTTAGCTTGGCGTTACCTGATATGGCAAGCCATGTCGCTACTAGTGTCAGGGGCAGAATCCTCAACTTTTTGCCGTTCATTGTCGCGATATTGCAATCCATCTATACTCTGCTCCGAGCGCCCCACTCGCTAGGACCCTATGACACGCTTCGATACCATTGATGATCTACAACGCGCGTTAGATGCGCAACACTACATTGCTGAGCGCCCGCTGGCGACGAGTTTGTATCTCGCGCTAAAGTTGCAGCGCCCGATTTTTCTAGAAGGGGAACCTGGTGTTGGGAAGACAGAAGTCGCAAAGGTGTTAGCGACGTTGCTGGACACTGATCTGATTCGATTGCAGTGCTATGAAGGGTTAGACATTAGTAGCGCTGTATACGAATGGAATTATGCGCGGCAAATGCTGCAAATTCGGATGAGTGAAGCCGCTGGCGAAGCTGTAGCCACCGCAGATTTGTTTAGCCCTGAGTTTTTGCAACGCCGTCCGCTGTTACAGGCAATTGATCCCAGTCGTAAAAAAGCGCCGGTGTTACTAATTGATGAATTGGATCGGAGTGATGAGGAATTTGAAGCTTATTTGCTCGAACTGCTGTCAGACTTTCAAATTACCATCCCTGAGATTGGACAGATCAAAGCGGCCCACCCACCGATTGTGATTGTTACCTCGAACCGGACGCGGGAAGTGCATGACGCTCTCAAGCGGCGCTGCTTGTATCACTGGATTGAGTTCCCTACTTTTGAGAAAGAGCTCGCCATTGTGCGTATGAAAGTGCCGGACGCACCCGACGCACTGACAACGCAAGTCACGCATTTTGTACAAGAACTCCGCGAAGCAGACCTGTATAAATCGCCTGGAGTGGCCGAAACCTTAGATTGGCTGCGCGCATTAGTAGCGCTCAATCAGACGGCGTTAGATGGAACGGTTGTGCAGCACACTATCGGGGCGTTGCTCAAATATCAAGATGATGTTGTGCAACTGACCGCAGCCAATGTGAGCCAAATGGTTGGTCGCGCGAAGTTGATGACGAAATGAAACTGCCCACGAAGGACGTTTTAAGACACCCTTAGTAACTCTTCGTGCCTTTCGTGGGTGATTAAGAAATGGAAGCGCATTTATTTCATAACCTGATTTTGTTTGGGCGCGTGCTGCGCGATGCGGGCATGAACGCGACGCCGAGCCGCATGCAAAGCGTGATGCAGGCCTTGCGGCATATTGATGTGACTCAACGGCAAGACTTTTTTCTGACCTGTCGCGCATTGTTAGTAACGCGTCAATCTGATTACGATAAATTCAGCATAGCGTTTGATGCCTTCTGGCAAGACTCGCAGCGTTGGCAAACAAGCGCTGCAGACGCCAGTGTGCAACAGCCTGCTCAAATCGCGCAAGCAGCTATTGCACCGGCAGCATCCCCAAGTGTTGGACAGGCTGACACTGCGGAAGATGGCAGCACTGAAGTGGCATTTGTTCAGACATGGAGCCAGCAAGATGCGTTACGCCAGAAAGACTTTTCCGAACTTACCGCAATTGAAGAAGCAGAGATCAAACAACTGATTGCACGGATGACTTGGCAGCTTGGCTGGCGACAAACGCGACGCTTTGAAGCCGGCAAGGGCCGCCTCCCCGACTTTCGCAAGACTTTACGCCATAGCTTACGCAATGGTGGTGAAG